>DAIDJX010000333.1 GCA_027451165.1 Prolixibacteraceae bacterium
GCAGTCTTATGAAGGAGATGTCGTCGGATTTGTCAGTAAACTGAATGCCAAAACTGTCTCTGACGTCGACCACACCATTTGGGCCAGCGATGTGCTGAACGGAAGGACCCTCGGTTTGTTGGGTAGTAATACCGTGAGAGGCATCGGGATCGGAGTTTCAGTAGCCGAACTGACAGGCAGCGGGCTGAATTCAGGAAATGCCCTGTTTATTGTGGATGGTCTTCCCCGTGATATCTCGGGCCTCAGGCTCTCTGAAATAGAAGACATCACGGTATTGAAAGATGTCAATTCAGCCATTCTGTATGGAAGCGCTGCCGTTAACGGTGTGGTTCTGATCACTACCCGAAGGGGGCAGGCCTATAAAAAAACTGCCGATTTCAAACTGAACTACGGCATTTCAACCCCCAGGGAATTGCCAGTTTACCTCAATTCAGCCGACTATATGACCTGGTTCAACAAAGCCAGAGTAAACGATGGCCTTGCTCCACTCTATTCCGATGCAACCATTGAAAGTTACAGGACCGGTAATAAATACCGCTATCCGAGCGTAGATTACTATTCCGATGAATACCTGAGATCGTACAAGGAGTTCTTTGACCTGACCGGCGAATTCTCCGGAGGAAATGATGTGGCAGAATATTATGCCAACATGGGATGGAATTCATCCGGGAGCCTGCTGGACTTCGGTCAGGGCAAAAACGCAAGGAACAACCTGTTTAATGTAAGGGCCAATGTAGACCTGAGAATCAACTCCTGGATCAAAACGTCTGTTGACGGTTCCTCTATTTTCGGGAACAACAAATCGCAGCGGGGAAGTTTCTGGTCTCAGGCTGCTTCGCTAAGACCATTTGAATTTACCCCTTTGCTGCCCTTCGACCTTATCAATCCTGAAAATTCACTTTTCAAGGCAAGGAAGAACGATGTGGACGGAAAATACCTGCTCGGCGGAAACACCAATTACATCACCAATTCCATTGCTGACTGTATCGCCGGGGGTGTGGTGGAAAGCATTTACCGGAAATTTTCCTTCAACAACCGGGTTGATTTTGACCTGGACAAGATAACCGAAGGTTTGTCTTTCCATACCAACATCAGTTTTGACTATTATACTGCCTATACGCAGACGGTAGCCAACCAGTATTCCGTATATGAACCGGTATGGAGCGCCACAGCCGACAGTATCATTGATCTGAAACAATCAGGAACCGATGCCCGTCCCGGAACTCAGGTGGTCGGTGGAACCACCTTCCAGCGGAGAAATGGTTTCTATGGCTTACTCAGCTATGACAGGATTTTTGATGGCATCCACCAGGTAACCGGATCCCTTGTGGGATTTGGAAGTAACTACAAGGAACAGGGCGATTTCCAGAAAGTGAAACAAGCCCACCTGGGGTTACAACTGGGTTATATCTACAATAAAAAGTACATGGCCGATTTCAGCGCTGCTTATGTCAATTCCATCAAACTCCCGAAAGGGAACAAACTGGGATTCTCTCCATCTGTTGGACTTTCGTGGGTTATCAGCGGAGAAGATTTCATGAGCGAAGCAAAGAATGTGGATTATCTGAAATTGCGTTTGTCAGCAGGTATCATCAATTCTGACCTCCTGATCGGCGGTTATTATTATTACGACAACCGGTACACCACCTCCGGAAGTTATGCCTGGTATGAGGGCGGAAGAAGCCGCTCTGGTGTGGTTTCCAGTTGGAGTGATAACCCGGGCCTGAAATTCGCCAAACGGAATGAAGTGAACCTCGGTTTGGAAGGGCTGTTCTTTGACAAATTCCTGGGTATTGAAGCCAACCTGTTTTACGATGTTTACAATGACCAGATCATCCGGCCCACTGCCAAATATCCCAGCTTTTATACCAGTTTTATCCCTTATGAAAACTACAACGCCGATCGTTACCAGGGCGCCGAAGTGGGCATAAACCTGAATAAAGCAGTTGGTGACTGGGTTTTCCGCCTTGGCCTGAATGGACTGTATGTGACTTCAGAACGGACAAAAGTGGATGAAATCTACAACAACGACTACCAGTACCGCAAGGGACATCCGGTGGATGCCACATTCGGACTAGAAGCGCTTGGCCTCTTCCGCGATCAGACCGATATCGATAACAGCCCGAAACAACTCTTCGGAACCGTTAAACCGGGTGATATCAAATACAAGGACCAAAACAACGATGGTTATGTGGATTCCAACGATGAAGTTTACCTCCGTCGTTACCAGGCTCCGATTTCCGGAGGGTTGACCCTTCAGATTTCCTACCGCAACCTAACCTTGTTTATGCTCGGTGAAGGCCGCGCCGGCTCGGAGACTTTCATGGAAAGCAGTTATTACTGGATTGACAGCAACGACAAGTATTCTGAAATGGTACTGGGCGCCTGGACACCGGAAACGGCCACCACCGCCAAATACCCCAGGCTGACCTCCCAGGCTGCCAGCAACAACCTGCGCCGTTCCAGTTTCTGGCTTTACAACAACGACTATTTTTCCATCAACGATGTTCAGCTGACCTGGAATGTTCCGGATAAACTGGCAAGACCGCTGCTGATGAAGAATGTTTATCTCTTTGTAGATGCCCAGGATGTTTACCAGTTTGCCAAAAACCGGAAGATCAGGGATCTCAGGACTGGAGCTGAGCCTTACTACCGCACATTTTCCGTGGGTCTGAAAGCTAACTTTTAACGAATTAAAAGCACAGAATTATGAAACTGCATAAAATATTAACACTGCTTTTGTTACCGGGTTTGCTGTTGTCAGCCTGCTCGCTGCTTGAACCGGAAGATGACAACCACGATACGTTTGACCGGGTTTACAGAGAACCAGCTTATGGCGAAGGTTTGCTTATCAGGGCCTATACACTGCTCCCAACCAATGATCTCTGGTGGGACGATGTCGCTACCGACAATGCGGTGACCGTCGATAAAAACAGCAATTACGCCCGTATGGCGACCGGCGAATGGTCGGCAATCTTTGATCCGCAAAGTCTGTGGGTTAACAGCTATACCGCTATTTCCTACGTTAATCTGTTCCTGACGGTGGTCGATTCGATCGACTGGAGGTGGAGCGATAAATCAATGGACCTTATGTTTGAAAGGCGACTGAAAGGTGAAGCCTATGCCATGCGAGGTCTTTTTAAATACTACTTGTTGAGAAATCATGCCGGGTTGGGTCCCAACAACGACTTACTGGGAACGCCTATTTATGATGAATTCTTTAAATCGGATGAGGAGTTCTTTAAACCGAGGGCTACTTTTGCTGACTGTGTGGCCAGCGCCAATGCCGATTTTGATAAAGCCATGCAACTGCTGCCTCCTGATTTCGGCAACCTCGCCAGCTTAAGCAACCTGCCTGCAGGCTTCAGTGAAATCACCGACATTTCCAAATACAATACGGTTTTCGGTGATAATCAGCTGCAACGCATCACCGGGAGAATCGCCGTCACCTCTTCGCGCGCACACCAGCGGATGGTGTTTTCGCTGGAGGCGAACGGCTGAAAGATCGGCGGGTGCGGCTTCTGCA
>DAIDJX010000334.1 GCA_027451165.1 Prolixibacteraceae bacterium
GAACAAAATCCTGGTGATCGAACCCACCACCACCGCCTGGATGCACTTTGCCCCCTCCTGGAGCCCCCAATGGGAAAAACCTGGCGGATGGAACAACAGCATCATCAACCGCATTTCGGCACAATTCAGCCAGCTGATCAATGATCTGGAAAAATGGCAGGTGGAATACGATCTGGGGTGTGAAGACATCCTGAGGAAACATGGGAAGGTGGAAAGTGAAAGGATGGAACATGGAAAGGTGGGGAATGGAAAGATGGAAAGTAGAAAAATGGGGAATGGGAAAGTGGGAAAATTGAGGGTTGGGAATGCTTCCTATTCGCTGGTCATTTTGCCGGAAGGACTTGAAAACCTGGACCTTTCAACGGTTGAACTGCTGGAACGATTTGTCCCAAAGGGAGGCAAAGTACTTTCTGCCTGCGGGATACCGCAATATGTGAACGGAACCGAAAACAAACGGATTGCTCTTCTGGCTGACGAATATCCCGGGCAATTTATTGTTGCTGAGCATATTACACAGGAGAAAATCAATCAATTGTGTCCACCGGAAATTCTATTTGAAGAGGTGACAGCTCCGACCCGTTTTTTCCATCACCGTAGGGAGCTGAAGAACGGGAAATTGATTTTTCTGGCCAACAGCCACCAGGATTCGGTGGTCAGCGGAAAGATCACCATGAAAGGCAAATCTGTGGAAAAATGGGATCTTTTTACAGGCAACACTGAACCAGTCAGTTATACAGCGGCAAAAAACAATCTGACAACCTTTTTTACCCTTAAACCAGCTGAAAGTACTTTGCTTTTTGTAAGTAACCGCGAAACAGGAAAATCCATTTCTGAACAGACCGGATCAGAAGTCCCGATTGAAATGAAACCTGTTGTCGCCCGCAGATTGGAACAGAACGCCCTCACTTTGGATTATTGCAGCATCCGGCTGGAAAAGGTCAAAACCGGACCACTCTACTTTTACCAGGCTCAAACGCTTATCTTTAAGCAACATGGATTCAACAAAAATCCCTGGGATAACGGGGTCCAGTTCAAATCGATGTTGCTTGATAAAGACACTTTTCCGGAGAATTCTGGTTTTGAAGCTACCTATGCTTTTAAAATAAATGTCGGAACGGAAACAACCGGGATGCGGGCAGTGGTGGAACGTCCGGAATACTTCAAAGTGGAGGTAAACGGGATTCCAATTGATCCGATTCCTGCAGAATGGTATCTTGACAAGGACTTTGCCGTTTATGACCTGGCCAAACTGGTGAAAGAAGGGTTGAATTCACTCACCCTGAAAGTTAAGCCCATGCGGATACTTGCTGAGTTGGAACCGGTATACCTCCTTGGGAATTTCTCACTTACCAATGAAAAAAAGGGCTATAGCATATCTCCGGTGACTGAGATTGGCACAGGCTCCTGGAAAACTTCCGGAATGCCCATGTATTCAGGTAAAGTGTCCTATTCATCCACCTTCAATGTTGATCAGTCCACCAACAAAAAGGTTATTTTTAAGGCCGGCTTATGGCAGGGGGTGGTAGCGGAACTCCGTGTCAACGACCAGTCGGCCGGGATAGTTCTCAATTCCGGAGAAGAAAAAGAAATTTCCGGGTGGATTAAACCAGGTGAGAACAAAATTGAATTCGTTGTCTGCGGATCCTTACGCAACCTGCTCGGACCACACCATGACAGCAATGTAACGGGTTCCACCTGGCCTTCCATGTTCTGGAAAAGTCCTGGTGAAGGACAGCCAGCCGGCGAAAACTATTTTACCCTCGACTATGGATTGATGGAACCTTTTGAAATTAAAGTAATTTATTAATTTTTACAACCTTACCACTTCCCCTCTCCTCAGTGGAGAGGGGACTGAGGGGTGAGGTAATAAACTTCGATTTATGAAAAAACTATTCTTTCTTGCTCTTATTTGTCTTGCCATTTCCCTTCATGCCGAAGTGAAACTCCCCCGCATTTTCACCGATCACGCTGTCTTCCAGCGGCAGAAGCCCATCCCGGTGTGGGGTTGGGCAAAGCCGGGCGAACCGGTTACCGTCGGTATCGGTACCAAAACAATGGTGGCCAAAGCAGACAAACAGGGAAACTGGAAAGTTAATCTTCCGGCCATGGAGGCTGGCGGGCCGTACACCCTGACTGTCAAATCAAAGTCAAACACCATCGAGCTGAAAGACATCCTGGTTGGAGAAGTCTGGCTCTGCTCGGGACAGTCAAATATGGAATGGAAGGTAAACAGTGCGAAGGACGCCCTTCAGGAGAAATCTGCAGCCAACTATCCCATGATCAGGCATTTCCAGGTAGAAAAAGGCCTTGCCTTTGAACCGCAGAACGATTTGCCCTCCGGGAACTGGGTGGTTTGTACCCCTGAAAGCGTGGGCGATTTTACAGCCGTTGGCTACTTCTTCGCCAGGGAAGTATTGGAAAAAACTAAAGTACCTGTCGGACTGATCCACAGCAGTTGGGGAGGTTCCCAGGTGGAAGGCTGGATCAGCCGGGAAGGGTATGAAAAATCGGCTGAATTGCAGGCTTGCCTGAAGACCATGCCAAAGAACTGGAAAGAAGCTGACAGCGTAACGGACAGGAAACTGAAGGTACAGTTGTTTGGCACACCAGATCCAAAAATTACCAGGGAAATGGAAGAAAACTACCGGTCTCCCGGTACAGATTACTCCAGATGGTGGAACGGATATGCGCCAGGCGGTTGGGACTGGCAGGGCATCTGGGCATTCCGCGGCCAGGGATATTCCATGTGCACGGTCGATATTCCGAAGGAGGTTACTACCATGGAAACCTTTATCGGGTTGGGTTCCAACGATAGTTATATGAAGGTCTACATCAACGGAACAGAAGTTTGGAGCGGTGAACAAGCCGGCCGGCACATTTTTGCTGTACCACCCCTGACCTGGAGAGCCGGGAAAAATATCCTGCTGCTCAAATATGGACCGGTCAAAAATCCAGACTGGTTTGGAATGGGCTTGTCAGGTCCGGCGGAGGATCTGTTTATCAAAACAAAAGATTTGTCATTTAACCTTCCGCTGAGCGGCAACATCTGGAAGCTGATGCCTTCCATTGCAGAATACCACACCTATGTCCACCTCATGAACAATGTGGGCATTACCCTGTACAACGCCATGATCCACCCGCTTACCCGCTATGCCATCCGTGGAGCCCTTTGGTACCAGGGAGAAGCCAACACCGGCAGGGCGTATCAATACCGGACCACCTTCCCTGATTTGATCAATGACTGGAGAGCTAAATGGGGAGAGGAGTTTCCGTTTTATTTTGTGCAGTTGTCAAGTTATGGCCCGAATCAGAGCAGTAATGAAGGCAGTGACTGGGCCGAACTGAGGGAAGCACAGACCATGACCTTGAAACTTCCGCATACGGGTATGGCCGTCACCACCGATATTGGTAATCCAAATGATATCCATCCCACAAACAAGCAGGATGTCGGGAAACGACTGGCAGCCATTGCTTTAAACGAATTGTACGGTATTAAATCAATCTATCTGAATCCCATGTTTGAA
>DAIDJX010000335.1 GCA_027451165.1 Prolixibacteraceae bacterium
CCAGACTTTCGCATTGAACAGCAATAACCTGTATGCCGGCACCTTCGGAAACGGCGTATTCTCTTCGTCAAATGGCGGAACCGGCTGGAGCGCAACCAATTCAGGAATAGGAAACCTGTATGTTAATTCGGTTGTTTACACGGCATCCGGACTTTTTGCCGGCACCAACTGGGGAACCTTCCAGTCCACCAACAACGGAAGCAGCTGGTCGGAAGTATACAAAAATTTTCCTACCAATAAATTCAGCATCAGTGCTTTGATTTCCAATGGCGGAACACTCATTGCAGGAACGCCCGACAACGGAATATTCGTATCCACCGACAATGGCAATTCCTGGACGGCAAAGAACAGCGGTATCACCAACCTTTGGATTACCAGTCTGGCTTCCTCTGAGCTGGGCATCCTGGCAGGAACCTCCGGAGGCGGCATCTTTTTGACCACCACCGATGGTAATTCCTGGACCCCCATGAACAATGGGCTGACATACAAAAACATAAATTCGCTCGCGGTAATCGGGAATAGAATATTTGCGGGTTCGGCTGCAGGAGTTTTTCTGTTTAATCCGCTTACTTCGGTTTGGAGCAGTGTGAATTCCGGGCTTTATACCAATGTGGTCACCCTGCTTGCAGGGGGAACCAAACTTTATGCAGGAACACTGAAAGGGGTTTTCATTTCCGGAGACTATGGCGCCACCTGGACAGAAAAAAGCACAGGATTGACCAACAAGGAAGTACGTGCATTGCTGATTGCAGGGAATGAATTGTTTGCCGGAACTTCTGGTACAGGAGTTTGGAAGATCACCCTGTCAGAAATTACAGCAGCCCCACTCACGGCCAATGTTGACGATATCCGTATCTTCCCTAATCCCGCGTTTGGGAAAGTCAGTCTAAGTTTCACCCATCCTCCTTTGGACGCTTTCCGTCTGGTGGTTTATGACCTGAGTGGGAAACCGGTTCTTGACCAAACGTTGGATTGGGGCGGCCGGCATTCCGGAGAACTGGATGTTGCGGCATTAGCTTCCGGCCTGTACTTTATTGAGGTAGCCGGCAAGGAAATAATCAGCCGGCAGAAGCTGGTAATCGGGAAGTAACATCATTTGAATGGCAATACTCACCGAAACCTGGTGTCACCCGGTGAGTTGCCGTAAACCACGTGATCATGTCCCGCCAGGGATAAGATGCGGGGAGAAAATAATTTGCAGTGAAATACGGATACCTTCCCTACGCGACGGGATTTCGGTTGCCTGCAGGATAGGTTGGCTGGTACCCGGAACTTTTCTTTACTTTACAGCAAAGATGAAATGAACATGAACAGAAGAATTCAATGGATTACGGTTATTCTATGGATGGCTTCCTCTCTGCCTGCTGCCGGACAAAATCCGGAGCCGATCAGGGCGGAAGCATCCCGGCAGGCCGTTTATGCTTACGACCTCTGCAAACACCTGCACCAGCATCCTGAATTGTCGTTCCAGGAATTTGAAACAGCCAAAAGAATGGCGATGGAGCTGGAAAAACTGGGTTTCACGGTGACCCGGAACTTCGGTGGCAACAGTGTGATTGGCCTTTTCCGGAATGGCCCGGGACCTGTCGTCATGTTGCGCACCGACATGGATGCTTTGCCGGTGGAAGAGAAAACGGGATTGGAATTTGCCAGTACCCGCAAAGCAGTGAACACTGCGGGCGTTGAAGTACCTGTTATGCATGCCTGCGGCCACGACATCCACATGTCGGTGTGGGTGGGTACCCTGCGTTCTTTGGTAAGCCTGAAGAAAGAATGGAGCGGTACTTTGCTGGTGGTTGCCCAGCAGGCGGAAGAGGTAAGCGGAGGGGCCGGGAACGTACTGGAAGCAGGACTGTATGCTAAGTTCCCCCTTCCCTCCTGTGCGCTGGCCTTCCACATCAATCCGGAACTGCCCTCCGGAAGTGTGGGCATTGCCGGCGGACCTGTATTTGGCGGAGTTAAAACCGTGGAAATCACCGTACGCGGCAAAGGCGGTCACGGCGCGTATCCGGAAAAGTGTGTTGATCCTGTGGTGATAGCTTCCCGGCTCGTCCTTGACCTGCAAACCATTATCAGCCGGGAGATCAGTCCCCTCGACCCGGCGGTAATCACCGTAGGGTCGATCCATGGGGGAACACGGCCCAACATCATACCTGCAGAAGTAAAGCTGGAACTCTCCTTGCGCTATTATTCAGAACCGGTTCTGAACCATATGCTCACCTCCATCAGACGCATGGCTGATGGAGCAGCTCAGTCAGCCGGGTTGGACGTGAAAAACTATCCTGAAGTCAATATTCTTCCGGAGCTTACCCCGCCGGTCATCAATGAACCGGTGCTGGCACAAAAGCTGAAAACTTTCACGGGCGGTATCCTGGGAAACGATAAGGTGGTGGAAGTGAAACCGGCCATGGTAGCGGAAGATTTCGGCAAATACGGGGTAACGCCGGAGAAAATTTCCCTTGGACTGATGTGGCTGGGCAGCTCTGACCCGGAATTACTGAAGACATTGAAAGAAAATGGGGAAGAACCGGCTCCGCTTCATTCTCCCAATTTACTGCCCGATTACCGGAAGACCATCGAAACCGGCATAACGGCTATGACCGGCAATGTAATCGGATTGTTGAAACCATGAAAATTGAAATAGGGACGTCAGACCTGACGTCCCTACACGGTGTTTTGCAATATTATCAATAAAAATATGTTTCCGGGTAAAACCGGAAAACCACATCATTATTTCTTTTTCATCAGATAGACCTTGCTCCGGATGGACATGGCCGTAGTTCCGAAGAAGTCAGCAATTTCCTGGTAAGATTTACCGGCTGACAGCAGTTCATTCAGTTTTTCAGTATCGATTTTTGCGCGGGAGGAACCCTTTTTACGGGCAGGTTTATCTTCCTTTTCTCCCATATTCACTTCAGCAAAGCGGAATTTGCCCTTCAGCGCAGCAATGTCCTCTTCCAGCTTCTTTTCCAGTTTTGCTTTGGCAGCATTAAAATCATCAATCAGTTTTTTTTCTGCATCTTTGGTTAAAAGGTCAACTTGTTCCGGTGTCAATTCAATTTTCATGGTTATATCATTTATAATTTCTGCGAAAATACACAATAATATGCATTAATGGGATATGTTAGTTGAAAATAAATGTATAAAATCAATCAGAGGATATTACACGTCAATTAGAAGTAGTTATTTTATATTTCCCGATAAATTTGACATCAATTGCTGTGGGTAGTTTATGAAAACCACAAATAATTTCACATTAATTCCATACCTGATTGCAAATCACCTAAGCACTTGTATGTATAAGCATATCAAATGGTTAAGCACATAATCAACATATAGTACAAGGGTGACCATCATAATTGCATTGTAAACGGAATTAACCTGTCCTGGAATCCAAATCCCGGAGGGACTGCATGTGTGTATTACATGTTCAGCTAACACAGTATGAGATCCCTCACCGCCTTATACCTCCCACTTCCGTCGTCCGGCGGGACCAATGATATATGTATCG
>DAIDJX010000336.1 GCA_027451165.1 Prolixibacteraceae bacterium
AACAACCAGACAAACAGTTACGTCTTTGACAATATTCTGAATTACAAGCAACTCTTTGGTAAACATGGGATTGATGCTACCCTGGTGGCTACCCGCGACTACCGCCGCTGGGAGGAAGTGAATTCCACCGGAAACGATTTTGCCGCCAACGGGAATACCACCCTGGGCATGTTTGGGCTGGCTAAAGCTACTGTTCAGAAAGTTTTCATCAATGCCGATGAGCGCGCCAACGTGGGTTATCTGGGCCGATTGAGCTATTCATACGGAGATAAGTATTTCGTGTCGGGCTTGTTCCGCAGGGATGGCGCTTCCGTATTCGGAGCCAACAAAAAATGGGGGAACTTTGCTTCTGCAGGTTTGGCCTGGCGGATCTCCCAGGAACAGTTTATGAAAAATTTTGAACCGCTCAATAACCTGAAGCTGAAACTCTCCTGGGGCCAGAACGGAAACCAGGGTATCGGCCCATACGGAACCTTATCGCAGGTGGCTAACGGATCTTCAGGAGGTTACAGATACCAGTGGTCCAATGCCGCAGGTAAAGTGAGCTACGGTCTGGTGCAATCCACCCTGGGAAATTCAGACCTGGGTTGGGAAATGACAGAATCCTGGAATGGCGGGTTTGAATCTGCCTGGTTGAATGAACGGATTTTTGTCGATTTTGACGCTTATTTCTCCAAAACCACCGACCAGATTTTCGTCAGGCAGATACCGGTAATGACAGGTTTCAAGACCATCACCACCTCCATGGGGCAGGTAAACAACCGTGGATTTGAGCTGACAGTAAGAACGGTGAATGTGAAAACCAATGATCTCGTTTGGAGCTCAGCCGTCACCTGGTGGATGAACCGGAACAAACTGGTCCACCTCTATGGCGATGACCTCAACAACGACGGGAAAGAAGATGATGATCCGGGGAACAGCCGCTTCATCGGCAAATCGCTGGGCGCCATTTATGGCTACCGTCAGGATGGAATTGTTCAGGCTGAAGATACGGAATACAAAACCCTTACATCGGCTGCCGATGGGGATCCGAAATATGTGAGCATTGATGATACGCCGGGAATCCAGTCAACTGACCGGGAAATTCTGGGGTATGAGAAAGAGAATTTCAGACTGAGTTTCAGCAATAATGTAAGCTGGAAGAAATTTGACCTGTACGTCATGCTGGCTGGAAACTTCGGCGGTAACGGTTATTACCTCAGGAACAATGCCAATGCCTATATGTCGAGAACCGACCGGTTCAACGATAATCATGAATATATTCCCTACTGGACGCCTGAAAACAAGAGCAACGAATATCCCTCGGCTTATTATTCCAACGATGGCCGCTTCCTCGGCTTGCAGTCGCGTGGTTTTGCCAGGATTCAGGATGTTTCCTTGTCCTATACTTTTGACCAACCATGGGTGAAAGAAGCAAAGATCAGTTCGCTGAAGGTTTATGTCAGCGGAAAGAACCTGGCTACCTTTACCAACTGGCAGGGTGGTGATCCCGAAACGGGTACCCGGGTAAGGGAAAACACCTTCCCTGTGCCTACCACTTATACACTTGGGGCCACCCTGACATTCTAACCATTTAAATCAGCTTAGAAATGAAAAAGATAATAGCAATCAGTATATGGATGTTGTTTCTGGTCGTCGGGAACATCAGTTGTGAATCTGACAATGAGTTTCTGACAGAGAGCCCGGAAACCTTTTATACAGTCGATAATGTGTTTTCCACTTCCGCCCAGGTGGATCAGGTAGTAGTCTCCATCTATTCGCATCTGCGCGATCTGTGGGCGAACCCCGGGGAAGCCGGATGGATTTTTGCCTTTAAAGGAAATGGCACTGATATGTATGATGTGGCCAGCATCCGCAGGGGCAGCCAGTTCAACAATTATGGGAACATAAGTCCTTTGCACGCGAATTTTTACGAAAACTTCACTACCTGGTATTACGTGATCAACCGTGCCAACGTGGCTTTATGGGCAGCCGAACTTCCCCAGATTTCCTGGTCTTCGGCAGCTGAAAAAGCTTATGTAGTGGCACAAGCCCGCTTTTTCAGGGCTTTTGCCTACAAAAACCTGGGTGAGTTGTTTGGCGGTGTGCCCATTGTCACGGATGTTACCACTACGCCAAAATACGACTTCAAAAGAGCGTCAAGGGTGGAAACCTATCAGTTTGCCATTACGGAAATGCTGGCAGTTGAAAATGATTTTCCGGAAACCACTGCCAACGGTGGTCGCCTGGTTAAAGGAGCTGTCCAGCACAACCTGTGTGAACTTTACCTTGCCCTGGGTACCCAGTTGGCTGCCGAAGGCAAATCAGCTGAGGCAAAAACGGCATTTGGCAGTTCTGTCTCTTATGGTGACAAGGTGATCAATGGGGGAACCTATGCCCTGATGAATGCCCGTTTTGGCACACGCAAGAGTGAAAACACCATTGTTTTTGACATTTACAAGGGGGGTACTTTTGCTCCGGCCAATAAAGTGGACACTCTTCAGCAACAGACCAACTACTATTGGGATTTGTTCCAGGAGGGAAACGTGAATTACCAGGATGGTAACAAGGAGTGCATATGGGCTCTGCAGATCGACTATGCCGCTTACAAACTGGAAGACGGAAAGTCTAAATTGCCGTATTCCAGGACTTATGGTCCTGTTTTCAGGGATGGTTCCAACAAGCACCTGACCGGTACCAATGAAGAAGTGGGAGGCCGCGGTGTTGCGCAAATTATCCCCACCATGTATACCCGGGATGAAATCTACGCGGATAAGTGGGCTGCCGATATGCGCAATTCAGACGTGGTTTTCCGCAGAAGATTCAAAGGAAATGTGACCGGTCTGCCTTATTACATGAAAGATGTGCCGTGGAGCGCCATGTACAATGGTACTGCCGATCCAAATACCAACAAGAACAACACCAGCTTGTGCTACCCGGTGTCCTGCAAGATTGCCACCGATAAATATACCGGTCTGGCTGAAGGCGAAAACCGCAGCAATCTCTTCAGGGATGATTATTTCATCCGGCTTTCAGAAACCATCCTGTTACGCGCCGAAGCCAAACAACGCAATGGCGACAAGGCTGGTGCAGCAGCAGATGTCAACCTGCTCCGTGCACGCGCAAAATGCGGATACATGGTTACTGCCGCCGATATGGACGATAATTTCAATATGATCCTCGACGAAAGAGCCCGTGAACTGGTGTTCGAGGAAAACCGCTGGAACACCCTTCTCAGAATGGGGGGAACCATTGCTGTTGACCGGATCAAAAAGTATGCTTTCTGGCCGGAAGCTGCCACTACACTGACATTCAACTACAATCTCTGGCCGATTCCACAGTCGGTCATCGATACCAACAAGGGAGAAATTATCGATCAGAATCCCGGTTGGAGTAAATAGGATAACTGTCTTATTCTGCTTTTTAAGAGTGTCACTCCTTTCATTATGAGAGGGGTGACACTGTCTTAAAAATCAAAGGGAAGATAAACCGGGCG
>DAIDJX010000337.1 GCA_027451165.1 Prolixibacteraceae bacterium
GGTAATGTCACTGCAACGGTAGTCAACTTCTGTCCCGATGTCCATCAACAGCAGGTCTCCGTTAAGCATCTGCCTGTTATTTTCCGAATAATGCAGGATTACCCCATTGGGGCCGGAACCCACAATGGACTGAAAAGCAGGCATGGGGGATCCAAACTTTCGGAATGTATATTCAATTATGGCTTCCGTCTCGTATTCATACACTCCGGGATGGCTTAGGCTGCAGGCATTCAGAAATGCTTCCCCCGTAATGTCAACCGCTTTTCTGATGTCAGTTGTTTCAACAGGGTCCTTGATAACTCTCATTTCATGCAATTCAGGGGCAATATTCCGTAGAAGCCTGGTATCTGCCTTTATCTTATCGGCCATCTCCAGAATAAATGCTTTTAAGCGGGTATCCGTAAAATCGATGTACACAGGCTTACCTTCTCTGAAACAGTCTTCGATGAACTTATCGGATTTTTCCAATGAGAGTATGGTGTCAGGTTGAACTGTTGCTTTCAGGTAATCTTTTCCGGGAGCTTCTCCGGAATAAATGATACCTCCGGTTGCTTTTTCAGTTATAAAAAGAGAATATGGCGTTTTGCTCTCGGGATCCAGTATGAGCAGGGAGCCTGGTTGTGCAAATCCTGTCAGATAATAAAAATTGCCGGCAGACCTGAATTCATGACGTCCCCCGTTGTACCCGTAATCGGACCGGAGGATGATCATTCCCTTTCCTGCTTTATTCATCAGATGGTGACGCCTTGCAGCCAGTGCCTTCAGCCTTCCTGCTTCAGTTATCTTTGAGGTTAAAGTATTGTTTTGAAGAGCAGTTTGTCCTTTGTCACAACCTGTTGTGAAACAGATGACAAAAAGGGCAATTAAAATATTTTTCATAATTTCAATTTAGATTATAAAAATAGCTTTAATCCTGTTTCAACCCCGCTCTGTTCCCCTATCTGTTGAAATATTTTGCAAATGAGTTAATTCATCTTAATTTTGATTATCAATTCGTCACCTTGATGTAAAATTCATGATGCGAAAGAGGTTCAACCTTATACAATTGACCATGAAAAAGCGATCATTTTTAGCAGCAGGGGTAATGATACTGTTTTACCTTTGGTTTTTCTCCGGATGTGAAACCTACCGCTATGGAACTCAGACACCACAACCCGTTTATGAACCGCCTTACTGGGCGCCACCGGTTTATGCCGGAACACGGTACTACTACATACCCGATATTGAATGCTATTACGACATCCACACCCGGGAATTTATTTTCCTGGACCACGCCCGGTGGGTTTATTCGCCGGCCCTTCCTTATTTTTACAGGGATTTTGACCTGGACAACTGCTTTATCGTCATCGTTAATTCCAGAATTTACCAGCCCTGGATGCACCACCAGTATTATGTGTCCCATTTCCCGCGGTATTACTACCGCGATTATTATGACCACAGCAATATCCCCTGGGTCAGAGGCTACGACGAAAATTTCAGAAGGGCGGTTTACTGGGGTGAGAACGAAAGACACAGAGCCCGCAGCTGGGATGACCAAAACCTGAGGGACAACCGTCAGTTCAGGTATTCCAGGGAGGACCGTCAGCAACAAGTCACCCCTGATACCCGGACAACGACCGGGACCGGACGGGAGGTAATTGTACCCCCCGTCAATGAACCCAATCACGCTCTGCCTCCCATTCGAACCAGAAAACCTGATCAAGAGGCAACAGGTGTTGAAGGTACCCCCGGCCCGCCGGCCAATCCTCAGGGCCCGCCAGCCACCACCGAAACGCCGGAATCCAGGAGAAGCACCGGTACCAACTATTACGGACGGCCCATCGGGCAACCGGTAAAGGTGGAACGACAAATGCGAAACCAGAGTGAAACCGGATCACCGGGAGATAGCAAGAATGAATCCTCAGAGACAAAGAGAAGGAGCAATTCCGGCAGGAGATAAGCTGCCTGACTGATTAAGCCTCATCCGTTGAAAAGATATTAATTGTGTAAAGTTCAGTATCCAAAAGAATGAATTCAGGTAGTAACCTTACTTTCGGAAACAGATTCGAGAGAATTTTTGTAGCAGCACTTTCTATAGCCACAGGAATTATTCTGATTTACCTGGCCATCGAAGGTCCCCTGTTTCTGCAACACATCAAATACAAAACTGCCGGTATCATCAACAACCAGCTGGTGGGTCAGGACATGGTCAATATGTTCGTACTCAGTCCCATCCTGATCATTGCCGGGATAACCCTGTATTTGAAAAAGAAAATTGCTCCATACCTACTGATTATAACGCCTCTATTCCTGATATACTACGTACTGAGTTACACCATCGGCTGGGAATGGAGTTCCCCGGAATACAGCGGGAACAGTGAATCCTACACTTTTCACTTTCTCTTTATCCTGATATCTTCACTGATCATGTTACTTTATTCGCTTTCCATTTTCCCCCAAAATGTGGAAAGTACGTTCAGGAAAAAAGGACTGATCGTGTATTCCGTATTGTTTTCCTTTTTCCTGCTGATATTTGCATCCATGTGGATCAAAGAAGTTCTCGAGGTGATGTCAACCGGAACAACCCGGGCCTATGATGTTGCCCCGACAGCCTTCTGGCTGGTCCGGATTTTTGATCTGGGGTTCACCATCCCGCTGGGGCTGATCAGCGTCTATTTACTCTGGGCAAGACCAAATACCACCTATCCGGTTCAGTTCATGTTTTATGGATTCTTTCTGACCATGATCATTGCGGTGAATGCGATGGGCATCTCCATGTTCCTGAAAGACGATCCGACATTTCTGATGAGAGACCTGATTGTCTTTTTAATCCTGGCAATGATTGTTTTTGCCGGTTTTATCTACATTCTTAAAAACTTCAAATCTGCACATACTTCAACCTGATAAAAAATGCATAAGAATTACCTCCGGATGGCCACTCTTGCAGGGCTGTTTGTTACTTTAACTTTTTCAGCATCATTCTCCTGCACCATCATTGCCGTGGGGAAGAAAGCCACGGCCGATGGTTCGGTGATCATTTCCCACACCGATACCGGTCCGGATTCCCGTATTTTTTATGTTCCGGGGAAAAAGTACAGCCGGGGAGATCAGGCGCCCGTTTACTTCGGGATTCAGGATGCCGACCGCCCGCTGAACGATGACGGCAAAATCCTGGGCTACATCCCGCAGGTGGAACAAACCTACGGTTACTTCCAGTCGGCCTATTCCCATGTCAACGAATACCAGCTGGGAATAGCAGAAAGCACTACGGCCCAGCGGGCGGAACTGGTCTGCACCATGGAGAACGGCAAACAGATCATGACCATCGAACAGGCCATGATCTTTGCCCTGCAACGATACAAAAAAGCCAGGGAAGCCACCCTTTTTATCGGAAATCTTCTCACCACCTACGGATTCCTGCCCTCCAGCGGCGACGGTTCTGAAACGCTGGTCATTGCCGATCCGGACGAAGCCTGGGTTTTTGAG
>DAIDJX010000338.1 GCA_027451165.1 Prolixibacteraceae bacterium
GGATTTCGGATGTACGATTTCGGATGTACGATTCCGGATGTATGGTTTCGGATTTGACAGGATAGGATGATTTGATTAATTGATGAATTTTGCCGGATGAAAATGCGCCTGAAAGAAAAAATCAGGTTCTTTGAAGATTACCTGATTATTACGATCGGATTGCTTTTGTTTGCAGTTTCCTGGACGCTGTTTATTCTTCCGGCAAAGATTACGGGAGGTGGAGTCAGCGGGATCGGGGCAGTGATTTATTATGCGACAGGATTTCCTGTAGGGATTACCTATTTTCTGATCAATGTGGTGCTGGTACTGATTGCCCTCAAAGTTCTTGGTTTCAGTTTTGGGATTAAGACCTTTTACAGCATGGTGGTGATCACATTGACCCTTATGGTGACTCAAAATCTGATTAAGGAACCGCTGGTCAACGACCTGTTTCTTTCTTCGGTGGTGGGCGGAGGAATTTCAGGCATTGGACTGGGGATCGTTTTTTCGCGTGGAGGTAGCACCGGAGGAACCGATATCATCGCCGCCATCATCAATAAATACCGGAACATCAGTCCGGGAAGGATCATTTTGTATTGCGATGTAATCATCATTGCATCCTCCTTTCTGGTATATCCTTCCATCGACAAGCTGGTTTATGGGTACGTTACGATGGCGGTAGTTTCCTATGCCCTGGATGCGGTGCTCAGTGGGGCCAACCGTTCTGCCCAGATGCTGATTTTTTCTGCCAGATATGAAGAAATTGCCGATTTTATCAATCAGCAGCAATACCGGGGAGTGACCGTCATTGATGGAGTAGGGTGGTACACCAAGGAGAATGTTAAAGTGGTCATTTCAGTGGTGAGAAAAAGGGAAACCGGCGCTATATTCCGGAAAATCAAGGAAATCGATCCCGATGCATTCATTTCCATGGGCAGTGTCATGGGCGTTTTCGGACAGGGGTTTGATAAACTGAAATTGTAAATGAAGAAGTTCACAACAGAGATAGCAATTTTAGTGGCTGGAGGCCTTATGTTGCTGGCCACAGTAATTGCGGAACAGGTACAAAGCAGGAAATCTGCAAAGGAGGCTGTGGTTGCTCTTCCGCAACCGGAACTGCGTTTTGGTATTCCGGTTGATTCTTTCAGAATTCGGGAGGGGATCATAAGGCCAGAACAAAACCTGGGGGAAATCCTCGCCGGATTTGGCATTAGCATGACCAAAGTGGATCAGTTGGTGAAGGCTTCAGCCGGCATTTTTGATCTGAAGAAAATCAGGAGCGGCCAGAATTATTTTCTTTTTCAGGAGCATGACACCGCAAACACCACCCGGTATTTGGTGTATGAAAACAATGCGGTGGAATATGTGGTTTTTGACCTCAAAGATTCCACCTCGATATCTTTGGGGAAGAAAGAAGTCAGGAAGGTATATAAGACTGCCTCTGGTGTGATTCATTCCAACTTGTGGAATACTATGACGGAGAATAACCTGAATCCTGTATTGGCGCTGGAATTGTCGGATGTTTATGCCTGGTCGATCGACTTTTTCGGAATTCAGCGGGGTGATCGGTTCAGGGTTTTGTATGAGGAGCAGTTTGTGGATTCTGTTTCCATCGGAATTGGGCCTGTCCATGCGGCTGAGTTTGAACACATGGGCAAGAGTTTTTACGCATTCCGCTATTTCCAGGACAAAAGTTTTGATTATTTTGATGACCGTGGGGATAATATTCGCAGGGCATTTCTGAAGGCACCCCTTTCGTTTTCCAGGATCAGTTCCCGCTTTTCCGGGAGTCGCATGCACCCGATCCTGAAAATTCGCCGGCCTCATTTTGGGGTTGATTATACGGCCCCCAAGGGCACTCCGGTGGTATCGATCGGCGATGGGGTGGTTATTGAAAAAGGATATCATGGGGGAGCCGGTAATGCTGTAAAAATCAAGCACAACGGTGTTTATACGACTCAATACATGCATCTTTCGGGTTATGGGCAGGGCATTTTCCCCGGAGCACATGTCACACAGGGGCAGGTCATTGGCTTCGTGGGTTCCACAGGATTATCCACAGGCCCGCATCTCGATTTCAGGGTGTATAAGAATGGTTCTCCGGTAGATCCGTTGAAAATGGAAGCGCCCCCTTCCGAGCCGGTTAAAAAGGAATTCAGATCGGACTACCTTTATGTTAAAGATTCCCTGATGCGGAGTATCTATACGATCAGATGGGATAAGTAGAATTTCGGATTTCGGATTCCGGATTCCGGATTTCGGATTTCGGATATTGGGTTCGGAACAAGGATTATTTGATGTGGTCGCTGATTTTGCGGGAAAGGGTGTTGATGTGACGATTGTCAATTTTGGACAACAAGCTTTCTTTTCCTGAATCCAGCAGAACATTCCTTAAATAAACAAACAGTCCGATCAGATTTGAAAGAAACAATACAGGATCAAGCCTGAATATGGCATAGACAAGAATAATCAGCGATCCGGCAATGCTGATGAACCAGAATTTAACCGGTAAAACGGATGATTTTTCTTTTTCAGACTGAATCCACTGGTAGACAAAGCGGAAGGAAAATACCAATTGTCCGGTTGAACCCAGCATCAGCAACCAGACAGGAATGTCCTCATTCTTAAACAAAGATTCCAGGTTATTGGTATCACTTCTGAAAATCCAAACCACCACAAAAGCAGGAAATAGGACAACGAACCACCGGAAAAACACATGAATTTTATGCCAGGTGTTTTTCAGCTGCAGGTTTCTGATATAAATATAATAGACAATAAACTGTCCCAGCAGGATGGCGAAATCGTTCCTGAGCAAACCATAAAGCTGCATGATCATGGATGCTACCAGACTGATTTGCCAGAAAATAACCGGAGACATGACTTCTCCTTCGTTTTCCGACTTGAACCATTGGAGCATTGTTCTGCTGAAAAAGAGGGCTTGACCCAGGAAACCTATTCCAAAAATCAGGAATGCGTTCATTTTTGGTTAAAATTCATTGCTGGTTTTTGAACGTTTGTCCCTCTTTCTTTTCCATGGCAATCCGGGCCGCATTTTGTTGTGCTTCTTTTTTAGAAGCGCCTGATCCTCTGCTGATTTCCTTGTTGTTGATCTCAACAATCGATATAAACCGGGGTTGTCTGGTGTTTTCAGGATATTCCTCCAGGGTGTCGAATTTTACATCCAGTTTGTTTTTCTGGCTCCATTCGATCAGTTTACTTTTATAATTCAGATCGATTTGTTCCAACTCTTTCAGATCGACATATCTGGAAAGTATTCTTTTCGTGATGAAGAATTTAGCAGCGGCATATCCCTTGTCCAGATAAATAGCGCCGATAAGCGCTTCGAGGGCATCACCGTAAATGTGACTTTTCTCAACCGAATTATTGGTATTGGAATCAACGAAGACGTTAAGTCCCATTTCATAAGTCAGATTGGTCAGAATGGAACGGTTGACAAGTTTGG
>DAIDJX010000339.1 GCA_027451165.1 Prolixibacteraceae bacterium
GCACCCCGTTGGTGTATTTCCAGGTCAGCCAGCTGCGGTCGGAAGGGGCTGATTCGGGATAAATGGCTATCCAGTCGGTAGGATTGCCCGGAGCGCCGGTAAAGGAGACGCTAATTGTACCACCGGGGGTCACATATCCGGGATTTGACAGGGAAGCCTGTCCGCCTGCCGGGGGTGGCGGAGGTGGCGGAGGCGCCGTCTGGACAACTACGGTATTTCCTGTCGACAGCAATTTGTAGCCATCATTTTCAAACAGTCTGAAATTGTACCGCCCCGGTTTTTCCGGTGCATTGAAGGTCATGGATCCTGACCGCACCCCGTTGGTGTATTTCCAGGTCAGCCAACTGCGGTCGGAAGGGGCTGATTCAGGGTAAAGACCGATCCAGTCGGTGGCATTCCCCGGGGCCCCGGACCAGTTAACGGTGATTTCTCCCCCGGGTTGAATGGCTGACGGTGCAGCACTTACGGATTGATAAAAGGATCGTCCGGACAGGAACATCAACACCGGCACAATAAGAAAAATGGAAATTACGGTTTTCATAGGAGCAGTAAGAAATTTGTTTCACATATAAAGGTTATTCAGGCAAATCGTTTTCTGAGTTACACCACAATATAAGAAAAAAATTGACTTGTAGCCATCGGGTAATCCGGAATTTCACTTCCGGTGTGTTTCATATTTACCCGATAAAATTAATCCTTTTTCAGCTTAATCAGCTGTACTTTGCTCTGGTTAAAACAGGTCATAATTAAAAGAGGTCGCCTGGTACAGGCAACCTCTGCTTGAATATCATTTGTTTCCGAATGATCCAAGGATTATAAACCCTTCGGAACTGATGGTTTTACTGCCTTTTTATACCAAAGGAAGGCGCCTACCCGGTAAAAATCTTCTGTGAGTGCAGGAGAATTTTCCACATCGTCGGGAGAATAGGGATAACGGGGAACAACAAGATCATGACCTGGCTCCCAATTGGCCGGAGTGGACAGGTGAGTCTCCGCTACTGTCTGTAAGGCTTCGACTGTCCTGACAATTTCATTCATGTTTCGACCGACAGACATAGGATAGTATAAAACGGTCTGAACGATGTTGTCTGGATCAAGAATAAATACACCTCTTACGGTTTTTGTATTGCTTGCTGAAGGATGAATCATTCCGTACAGATTTGAAGCGTCGCCCAGACTGTCTGCAATCATGGGAAAATTGATTTGGGTGGGAATCTTATCCGCGCTTAATATTTCATTAATTGATTTTATCCACAGCAAATGACGATATTTTGAATCTGCCGATAACACCGCAAATTTCACGTCCAATGCTTCAAACTGCTTTTGTAGCCTGGAGAGTTCCATAATTTCCGTGGTACATACCGGTGTGAAATCCCTGGGATGACTAAAGAGTATTTTCCAGCTTTTCCCAAAATCTTCCGGGAAATTTAAAGTGCCGAATGTTGATTCAGCCGTAAAGGAGGGCGCTTTTGAACCAATCAGAGGGATCATCGTTTGTTTCTGGTTTTGGGCTGTGAGTGCACCCATCCAGAGTAACAGGAAACCAAATAGGACAACTTTTGTTTTCATGATTCATTGTTTTATAATTCTCTATAAAGGTACGACAGCCAAAAGGATTTATCGCCCAAAATAAAATATAAAAATACATAAATATCTTAAATAAAATTGTATGGATACATGTAGCCTTAGAAAACATTGGGAAATATATTTTCGAACAATTCATTTTTTGTTCAAAAAACATCAAATGCATCAGGAAATGAAAAAAACGCTGCGTTTCACTTAAACGCAGCGTTTTTTGAGGTCCCTGGCGGAATCGAACCGCCGTACGCGGTTTTGCAGACCGCTACCTAACCACTCGGCCAAGGAACCAGGTATCTTTATTTCGGATTTCGGATTTAAAATTTCGGATTTAAACCTAAAACCGATTACCGATTACCGATTACCGATTACCGATTACCGATTACTTTTCAAGATGGCTGGCAAAGATAGCATTTTTTTCGATTCAAATACAACGCTGCCGGATTATGTAATTGTAAATTATATGTACGCTTTGATGCTCCGGATTTCATAACTTTGCACTCTTTACGTACTTTGCACAACATATTCAACAGATTCACCATGGAAGAAAATATTGCCACAGGAAAAGAAAGCCCTTTGAAAACTAACTTTATCCACCAGCAGATAGAAAAGGAACTGGCTGAGGGCAAGCATACCTCGATATTGACGCGGTTTCCTCCGGAACCCAATGGCTACCTGCACATTGGCCATGCCAAATCCATCTGTCTCAATTTCGGAACCGCAGAAAAATACGGTGGCCTTACCAACCTCCGCTTTGACGATACCAACCCTGAAAAGGAGGAAGACGAATATGTCCAGTCGATCATGGAGGATGTCCGCTGGCTGGGCTTCGACTGGGGCAACCGCCTTTATTATGCCTCCGATTATTTCGGAAAGTTGTATGACTTTGCCATCAAACTGATCAAAGAGGGCAAAGCCTATGTCGACGATCAGGATGCCGAAACCATCAGCGAACAGAAGGGAACTCCAACCCGTCCGGGTACTGAAAGCCCTTTCAGGAACCGTACCGTGGAAGAAAACCTCAGACTCTTTGAGATGATGAAAAAAGGGGAGTTCGACGAAGGCGCCTGTGTACTGCGGGCCAGAATCGATATGACCTCCCCCAACATGCACATGCGTGACCCGATTCTTTACCGCATACTCAAAACTCCCCACCACCGCACCGGCGACCAGTGGGTGATCTATCCCATGTACGATTTTGCACATGGTCAGTGCGATTACTGGGAAGGCATCACCCATTCTGTATGTACCCTGGAATTCGAGGTGCACCGGCCATTGTATGACTGGTTCATCGACCAGTTGATGGACAGCGATTACCGGCCCCGACAGATTGAATTTGCCCGGCTGAACCTGACTTATACCGTCATGAGCAAACGCAAATTGCTCGAGCTGGTGAAAAACAATTATGTCAATGGATGGGACGATCCGCGGATGCCCACCATTTCAGGCATGCGCCGCAGAGGATATACGCCGGCGTCTGTCCGGAATTTCGCCGAAAGGGTGGGGGTCACCAAGGTCGAAGGCATCAGTGATGTATCCCTTCTGGAACACAGCGTCCGTGATGACCTCAATAAGACAGCCCTCCGGGTGATGGGCGTTCTTGATCCGCTGAAGGTTACCATCACCAATTATCCCGAAGATCTTTGCGAGGAGGTGGAAGCCATCAATAACCCGGAAGATCCTGCTGCCGGTACCCGGATGGTGCCCTTCTGCAGGGAATTGTTTATCGAACGGGACGATTTTATGGAAAATCCGCCCAATAAATTCTACCGGCTCTCCCCCGGAAAGGAAGTCCGCTTCCGGTATGCCTATTTTGTTACCTGTCAGGAGGTAGTTAAAGACAGCGAAGGGAATGTGGT
>DAIDJX010000340.1 GCA_027451165.1 Prolixibacteraceae bacterium
CCAATCTTTGGTAATATACCTGTAATCATTGTTCATTGTAGTCAGAACAATCAGGCAGTTTCCCGGTAGAGGGAGACTAGACTTTTCAGGAAAAACCCCAGCTCCAAAGACAGCCTGCATGATCAACAGGAAAATGATCAGCAATGCAGGTTTCTTCTTAGTAGAAAAACGTGCAAAATTTCTCATAATCATAAAGTTTAAATTTGAAAATGTATAAAAGGAGTAAAACCAAATACGATTTGGAACAGGAAAAAAGCGAAATGAAACCATTCCTCCTATTCATAATTGCATTTTTAAATCCGAATTCAATTTAAAGAAAAAACATAATATATACAATAGCTAAATTGTATTTTATCACGATTTTTTCCTTAAAAGGACTTTTCCGAAACCACTGGTATTTGGATCAGATTCAGAAAAGTCAGTAAAGACTGGTATTTGAGGGTCCTAATGTTCTCTTTTCAGCGTGATTAAAATTCTCCGCTAATTCTAAGACTGAAATTCCGTTGGGGCTGAATATCGCCAGGACGCCCCATGTATTCGGTATTGGTGAGGTTCTTCACCATAAAAGATAGGTTTAATTGTTTGTTCAGATGATAACCCAGGCTGGCATCCAGCAACATATATCCTTTGTTGTGTTCGTTCCAGTATCCGAAAAATCCGGGTAACAGGCTCTCCCTTGTGGCAGGATCCAGAAATACATCATCAATCCTGAGTGTTTTGGATTTAATGTACCATCCCAGACCAAGCGCAAATTTCCGGTATTAACTCTGCAAATTTAACGAGGCTGAATGCTTGCGGCGGTATTTCAACATGGTTCCGGTGTTTTTCCCGGAAGTCGGATTGAATTCAACCGGGTACATAAAGGTGTAGCCTCCCGTCAGGGTATTGTTAAATTGTCCTGTTTTTTTCAGAAGGGAATATTCCAGTTCTCCACCATACACCCTTGCTGCTTCCAGATTGGAGGCCTTAAAGCCATAGCTGTAAGTGTTGGCGCCCGGATCAGGATAAATGCCGAACAGATATTCTATCATATCAATATGCTGAGAATAAAAGAGAGACAGATCAACCAGCCCCTTAAATCCTTTTGCACCAATACCTTGCTTTATCCCAATCTCTGCATTCCACCCTTTTTCCGGTTTGACGTAGGGGCTGGGGAATATTTTTACGGAACCCAGAGTGGTGGCGGCATGTTTTTCTGCAATCGATGGGAACCGGTAGCCTTGCCCGAAAGAAGCCCTTATAAAGGTATAGTCCAGAATGCCATAATTTACCCCCGCACGGAAGAGGGGTACCAGTCGGTCGGCATCCCGGTCAAGCCAGTTTTGTTCCAGTCTGACGCCTGCCGTGTATTTCAGGCGGGGGGTCACACTGATTTCCAGTTGACCGAAAGCACCAATATTCAAGCTGTTGTGGTCACCATAAAAATTAGATACGATCCATTAATAATTTTCAGAGATCCCGGCATTGAGACTGATCTTTTCAGTGAACACATGGCCATACTGGTATTCTGAATAGAAATTGGAAGCGTCACTGTTGTTCTGCTCTGAATCAGGGAACTTGTTATGTGAAATTTGAAGGCGGGATTTGAACTCGTGTCTGGAGTGCCCACTGGTATAATCAAAAAAAGGATCCAGTGTAAAAAAATAACTGTGCAACTGAATGGCAGTGGATTCATCGTGTTTCAAGGCACCAGTATAAGCGTCTTCCCAAAGGACAAAATCAGTTTTTACCGTCGTGCCTCCATTAAACGACAAGCCATAGTACAAGGCTTCTGTTTGTTTGCTTTGTTGTTTTAGTTTCAGGCTTATACGTCCCGACCTCTGATCGTTCAGCCTGCGGTAGCCGTTGTCGTCGAGGTAGTTGATTCCCAGTCCCAGGCTGGTATTTCCGAATTTCTGCAAGTGAGAGGCTGAGGCGGTATAAAAACGGCGCGGAGTATCCCACCATTTCCAGTCTGGATTGGCGGGATTTCCAAACACCCCGGCCTCAGTATAAACCCTTGTAATGGGTTGGTTCCCGGGGTCGGCGGTACGGAAGTGAATGACCCCATTAAGGGCGGAAGAGCCGTAAGCTACAGAGGAGGCTCCCTTGATGATCTCAATCTGCGAAATGTTTTCGAGGGGCAAAAAACCCCAACGGATATTTCCGGCATCGGCCGACATCACTGGCAATCCGTCGAGCAGGGCCAGGACCCGGCTGCCGGCCCCATAGCTGAAGCCGCTGCCACCCCTGATAGAGGCTTGGCCGTCAAGTACTTCAATGCCAGGCGTTTTATTAATCAGTTCTTTGGTGTCGGAAATATGGAGACTCGTCAAGGCCGCCGGTTTAATTACGCTCATGGAAACCGACAATTCAGCTACCCGCTGTTCCATACGTCCGGCGCTGACCACCACCTGATCGATTTCCTCAGCCTCCGCTTCAAGACCAAAATCAACAGTCAGAGTGTCCTTGTCGTTCACTGTAAGTTCCCTGGAAATGGTCCTGTAACCGATGTGCTGAATAATGACCAGGTTCTTCCCGGGATTCAGCCGGATAAAAAAAGTTCCATCGGGACCCGTCGAAACCCCCAGGTTGCGTCTGACCTGTACCGTGGCATCCTGAAGACCGGCTCCTGAAGAGAGATCATAGATTTTCCCCCTGACAAACCCGTCGGACCATGCCAGGAACGAAGCTGTCAGCAAAAACAGTGAAACAAAAACCGTCCTGATGAACATTATTTTGCCTTGAAAGTCATTCGGATATTGATGATACCGGTTCCTCCGACTAAATCAGGAACTCCGGTTGTAATTTTAAAAGAAGAGGAAGTCAGTTCCACGATTTTGCTGGTCAGTGGCAAGGGAAGCGAATCGGTTTTGATGATGATCTGGGTTCGGTTTTCTGTAAACCACCAGGTGCCTTTGTAAATTCCGAAGGTACCTGTTCCATCATCCCTGAATTTTGCGTCCCCTTTGAATTTAAAGAGCAATTGTCCGGGCTGACTGGCATCCACCCCATTGGCCAGAAGGGAATCGCTTCTCCATGTAGGTAAGGTCAGCAAGGTAAAAGGATCATTTTCATCCTCTTTGGAACAGTTGGTCAGGGCCAGGGTCAGAACAACGGTGGCCAGTAACAAAAGGTTATTCAATGTCTTCATCCGGAATGGATATTATTCCCGCCTGAAGCAGCGGTTCAATTCAAATGTACGAATTCCGGATTGAATTCTGCAATTCAGGTGCTGAGAACTGCACCCGCAACCGTTTTTCTGTTTCTCTCCCGGAAATTATCGGATAATACGGATGAAAATTTGGAAGCAATGGGTGAGCTTAGGTTATCAGTGTTTGGAACGCCTCTGTGTATCAAAGTTGAATTTGCCCATTACCGGGAGATTACTTGCCGAAAAAGTTTATTTTTGAAAAACTAAAACCTTCCGTAATGAGAAATTTTTGCA
>DAIDJX010000341.1 GCA_027451165.1 Prolixibacteraceae bacterium
TTTCCATCAAAGGCATTCAAGACGGGGATTATGCCATGATCATGGGCTATCCCGGCCGTACCCTCCGTTACAGGACATCCACAGAAGTCGCTTTTGTGATGGATGTTACCAACAAAACCAGAATTGATGTCAGGGAAAAGAAACTGGATATTATCCGGAAGTATATGGCAACCAGCCAGAAAGCCCGGATTCAGTATGCCAGCAAATTTGCCGGTTCTTCCAATTACTACAAATACAGCATCGGACAGAACAAGGGATTAACCAACCTGAATGTCATTGACAAGAAAAAAGCCGAGGAAGCTGCCTTCTCAAAATGGGTGGCCGCATCTCCGGAAAGGAGTGCAAAATATGGCAAAGCGCTTGAAATGATCAGCAGCGCTTATGTGAATCCGGAACAGGAAATTGCCCAGAATTACCTGGCAGAAGCCCTGATGCAGGGTCCCGAAATTTTCATGATGGCATACCGGTCACGGGCTATCTATAACCTGCTGGAAAAACCGGAGGAAAATGGTGAAAGAATCAAACAGGCGACTGCTGATCTTATGAACCAGGCTGGCGGTTTCTTCAAGGATTATAATGCGGCTACCGATCAGCAACTGGCAGGTACCCTGATGAAACTCTATGCCGACAGGATCCCGGCAAAGTTCCATCCTGCCTTTTTTACGCAGATCGCTTCCAAATTCAAAGGCGATTTTGACAAGTATGCCGCCAAAATGTTTGCCGGTTCTGCATTCTGTGATTCGACAAAACTTGCTGCATTTTTGAAAAATCCGGCCAGAAAGGCTTTTGACAAAGACCTGGCCTTCCTGGCTGCCGGACAGATATTTGATTTGGCTGCCAAACTGGATGGCGACATCAGGAAAAAATCAGCCCAACTGGAAGAAGGGCGACATCTCCTCCTTCAGGGATTGATGGAAATGAACCCCGGCAAGGTGTTCTATCCTGATGCCAATTCCACCATGAGGTTAACCTACGGAACCGTCGGGAATTATCAGCCCATGGATGGTGTTCTGTATAAAGAAACTACCACTGCAAAAGGGTACCTGGAAAAAGGAATCCCTGGTGATGTGGAATTTGACGTTCCGGAAAGGATGACATCGCTGGTCAAAGCCAGGGATTTTGGACGTTATGCCAACAAAAAAGGTGAACTGGAAACCTGTTTTATCAGCAACCTTGACATTACCGGCGGGAACAGCGGAAGCCCGGTGATCAATGCCAACGGCGAACTGATCGGGATAGCCTTTGACGGCAACTGGGAAGCCATGAGCGGTGACATCGCCTTTGAACCCGACCTGCAACGGACCATCAGCGTGGACATCCGTTTCGTCCTCTGGGTAGTCGACAAATACGCCGGCGCCACCCATCTCATCAAGGAGATGAAGGTTGTTGAATGAAATCAGATTTCAAGTTTCAGGTTTCAAGTTTCAGGTACCAGGTTCAAATGTGAAACTTGAAACTTGAAACCTGAAACCTGTAACCATGCACATTCGAAGTACAATGTATCCTGTTGTGACCATATACACCGACGGTGCAGCCCGGGGAAACCCGGGCCCCGGAGGGTATGGGGTTGTCCTGATGTCGGGACAGCACCACCGGGAAATTTCCGCTGGTTACAGCTATACCACCAATAACCGCATGGAACTGCTGGCGGTCATTGTAGCGCTGGAAGCCTTGAAAATTGAGCCTTCGGAGGTAACCATTTATACCGATTCCCAGTACGTGGTCAATGCCGTGAACAAAGGATGGCTCAACGATTGGGTAAAAAAAAGGTTTAAGGGCAAGAAAAACCAGGATCTTTGGATGCGCTTTCTGCAGGTTTACCCCAAACACCAGGTCAGGTTCATCTGGATCAAAGGGCACAACGACAATCCCTGGAATGAGCGGTGTGATGAATTAGCCGTGCAGGCTTCGCTGGGGAATGACCTCAGTGAAGATTCAGAATATTCCCGCAACTGATGTTCCCAAACCCGGGATTTCTACCTGAACAGGCGGTGGTTTTTTGAATTTTTAAAAAGAGTTGCTATTTTTATGCTCTTCCAGTAATCAATTCAAAAAACCTTAATTATATGAACAGAAAACTACGCATGGGGATGATCGGCGGGGGTTTGAATGCCTTTATCGGCGCCATTCACCGGTTAGCCGCTATCATGGATGGCCAGATCGAACTGGTTTGCGGCTGCTTCAGCAGTCATCCCGAGGTCTCCTATTCTACCGGCAAAACACTTTTTCTGCCCCGGAACAGGGTGTATACTACCTGGCAGGAGATGATTCAATCGGAAGCCCTTCTTCCTGAAGGGGAAAGAATGGATCTGGTATCCATTGTAACCCCCAACCATGTCCATTTCGGACCAGCTATGATGGCGCTGGAATATGGTTTTCATGTGGTTATCGATAAACCATTTACCTTTACCCTGGATGAAGCCCTCCAACTCGAAAAGAAAGTACAGGAAACCGGATTGGTTCTGGCGCTCACCCATACCTATGCAGGTTACCCGGCTGTGAAACATGCCCGGAAGATGGTGGCTGAGGGTAAGCTTGGCACCATCAGGAAAATTTATGTGGAATATCCCCAGGGATGGCTATCTGAGAAGATTGAAGATACCGGTCATGTTCAGGCCTCCTGGCGAACCGATCCTTCCCGTTCCGGGAAAGCCGGCTGTATGGGAGATATCGGAACCCACGCGCATCACCTGGCAGAATATATTTCAGGCCTGAAAACCACCGAAATCTGTGCCGAGCTGAAAACCTACGTCCCCGGAAGATTATTGGATGACGACGGGGCTGCCCTTCTGCGATTTGAAAATGGCGCTACGGGTGTGCTGATGGCCAGTCAGATTGCTGCCGGTGAGGAAAACAATGTCAAAATCAGGATTTACGGGGAAAAGGGAGGTTTGGAATGGCAACAGCATGAACCCAATACCCTTACCCTGAAATGGCTCGATAAACCCATGGAGGTTTTTCGTACCGGTACCGGTTTTATGAATGAGGCTGCTAAAGCCAACACCCGGACACCCGGCGGTCATCCGGAAGGTTACCTGGAAGCCTTCGGAAATATTTACAGAAACTTTGCCCTGACCGTCATGGCGAAAATGGATGGCAGGGAACCTCATCCCGAATGGCTGGACTTTCCCGGAGTGGAAGACGGCATCCGGGGCATGCGCTTTATTGAAACCGTGGTAAAAGCCGGATATGACCATACCACCAAGTGGGTGAAATTTGAATAATGGTCATTGGCTGCGCGTCATTGGCTGCGCGTCATTGGCTACGCGTCATTGGCTGCGCGTCATTGGCCTGCGGCGTCATTGGCTTTGCGTCATTGGCTGCGCGTCATTGGCCTGCGGCGTCAATGACCAATGACCAATGACGTCCGCCAGCTGGCGGACAAATGACCAATGACCAATGATATTTATTTGAT
>DAIDJX010000342.1 GCA_027451165.1 Prolixibacteraceae bacterium
TTACCGCTGTTGGTTTTATCAGCAAGGATATTGAAAACCGTAACCGGGTATTTCTGAACGGAATCCTGTACACCCTGGGAAGAGCGATCAGCTACTTCGGAATTGCTTTCATTTTGTTTCTCGGCGCCGACCAGCTGAAATTCTCCGGATTTTTCCAGCAATATGGAGAGAAGATAATCGGGCCTTTGTTGCTGATTATCGGCTTGTTCATGCTGGATGTTCTCAAAATCAAATTCCCGGGATTGAATGCCCTGACTTCCAGAATGGAACGTAAAAAACGGTGGGGTTACCTGGATGTTATCCTTCTGGGTATCGTCTTTGCACTTGCTTTTTGTCCCTATTCCGGCGTATTATATTTCGGGATGTTGATACCGATGACCGTTTCGAGTGCATCAGGATTGTACCTTCCGGTAATCTTTGCCATTGCCACGGGAATACCGGTGATCATCATTGCCTGGATACTGGCCTATGCTGTTTCAGGATTAGGTACAGCTTACAACAGGATCAGAAGCTTTGAAATCTGGTTTCGGAGGGTAATTGCCGTATTATTTATAGTTGTTGGTATATACTACATCATTAGAGTTTATTTCTGATTTTTTTAACCTGATTGTTCGTTGAAAAACGAAATATATTTATGGAATACAAAAAAGAGTTCAAGATACTTGTTTGGATCATCGTCGTCTTCGCGTCGGCCTTTTTCCTGCCTATTGAGAGTGTCCGTTTTAATACGGCAGTGCAAGCGACTTTCGACCTGGTGAAATGGTACGCCAGGGAACATGTCGTTCTTTGTCTGCTTCCTGCATTTTTTATTGCCGGTGTTATATCCGTGTTTGTCAGCCAGGGAGCCATCCTGAAATATTTTGGCGCCAATGCAAAAAAATGGCTGGCTTATACAGTGGCTGCTTTGTCCGGAACCATCCTGGCAGTTTGCAGTTGCACCATCCTTCCTTTGTTCTCCAGCATCCACAAGCGGGGTGCCGGATTGGGACCAGCCATCGCATTTCTCTATTCCGGACCGGCCATCAACATCCTGGCCATCATATTGACAGCGCGCATCCTCGGATTCGAGATGGGGGTGGCCCGGACCATCGGTGCCGTTGTTTTTGCGGTAGTTATCGGGGTTATCATGTCGCTTATATACCGTAAAGAAGAAAAGTTAAAAAGGGAAGAACAGATGAACATTGAGGTACCACCAGAAAAACGTCCGATGTGGCAGACTTCACTCCACTTTTTCACCCTGGTGCTGATCCTGGTTTTTGCCAACTGGGGAGCGCCAACGGCGGATGATAGCTCCGGTGCCTGGTATTTCATCTGGTCTTACAAATGGATTATTACCGGCTTTTTCGGCCTGGTATTGGCCTGGTCACTGATCTACATCCTGAAAATCAAGTGGCAATGGGTAGCCGGAGCAGTCGTTCTGACAGCTATCTCCGCTTTCCTTTCTTTTTTATTGATCGAAAACCCAAAATTGCGTCCTATGGTACCCATGATGGTGGCCATAGCTGCATTAAGCGTTATCACCCTTCTGGACAGGAAAGACCCTGAAAATAAAGAATGGACTTTATCAACCTGGGATTTTGCGAAACAAATTCTCCCTTTGCTTGCCATCGGAGTAGTCACTGCGGGTTTCTTACTGGGTTCAACCCATGACGGGAAATCCATTGCCGGAGTAATTCCCAATGAATGGATATCGGCACTGGTGGGAGGAAATTCCGTGTTCTCCAACTTTTTTGCTTCAGTGGTTGGGGCTTTCATGTATTTCGCCACGCTTACCGAAGTCCCTATCGTTCAGGGATTGCTGGCCTCCGGAATGGGTAAGGGCCCGGCCCTGGCATTGCTGCTGGCTGGCCCCTCTCTTTCCCTGCCCAATATGCTGGTGATCCGTAAGATCATGGGAACTCAAAAAACAGTGGTCTATGTAAGCCTTGTGATCGTAATGGCAACCATCACCGGTCTGTTATTCGGAACGCTATAGAACAGGACAACTGTGGACAATGTCCTTCAGTCCGTCATTGAAGGGGTAAAACCAAAGCAGTTATCTTTTACTGTAAACCAGCAGGATGGAACACCTGATATTCTTTAATATTTAACCAATGATGATTAAAAGGATACTTCCCTGGTTATTCATTGTTTTTCTTTCCGCTTTGCTGATCATTGGCTTTGCGATGAAAGACAGTATGAACAGCTACCTGTCAGGAATGATGGTCAGACAAGCCGGTTCCGGAGTCACAAAATCGGGAGCCGCTTATGTGGACTCACTTTTTAACTATGCTGCAAATGGATTGTCTTACCGGATCACCTTCCTCGAATTCGGGGCAAAAGGATGCGCTGCCTGTAAAAAGATGGAAGGCGTTATGACGGAAGTCAGGAACAAATACCCCGAAAAAGTAAATGTTGTCTTTACCGATATTTCAAAACCATCGGCTCAATTCCTGATTAAATACTTCGGAATAGCATCTATCCCGACGCAGGTATTGCTGGACAGGAACGGAAAGGAGTTCTTCAGACATTCCGGTTATATAGAAACTGAAGAAATCCGAAAGATCATTGATGATAAAGAAACAGGTTTGCAATAAAAGTCTTGCTTCCGGGAAAACCGGCTGTATGGTCAAAAATAATAATTTGTTGCCCTGATTTGCATCAATCCTGCTTTATTTCAGACTTTATCAATCAGTCCTCTGGCAACACGTACCAAATTTTCTGATAAACACCGGAGATAGGGAAACGATATGCCCGGAATATTTTTACCGAAATGATTTTTTATATTGTTTTATTTCGTATGTTTGCGACATAAGACTTAATAATTTCGCCACAACAAGGAAAACCAGGATAATAATGAATAAATCAGAAAATTTTGACACTCAGTTGCAGGAAATTGCCCGTTTTGCCAGGGTAATTTCCCATCCGGCCCGTTTGGCTATTCTGAAATACCTGGCTGAAACAAAAACCTGTATTTCAGGCGACATATCAGATTTCCTCCCGCTCAGCAGAACAACGGTTTCCCAACACCTGAAAGAGCTGAGGGATACAGGTCTGATTCATGGAACAATCGATGGTCTGAAAATCAATTATTGTCTTTGCAACGACTCCATAGAATCATACCTGGATTTGTTTGATGATTATTTCAAACTGATTAAATCGTCAAAAATTGAATGTTCAGTCAACCATCCTAAACCATACCAACAAAATCAACCGGCAAATGAAATTTAGCAAACGGAATAATCTTAATCGATCAAATACTTCAAAAATGAAACTTTCAGGGACTATAATTTGCATGTTAATGATTTGTGACATGATTGTCTCTGCACAGAGAATTTCAGATCTCCCCAAATCCAGGTCAGTTCAGACACCTGTCCAGACTACAGTTCAGTTTGAAAAAACCACTCATGACTATGGTACCATGCAGCAAGGGGTC
>DAIDJX010000343.1 GCA_027451165.1 Prolixibacteraceae bacterium
CAAATTCCAGAGTCTGGCGCTGTGGGTGCCGCTGGCTACCATTGAGTTTGCCATCCTGGACCTGCTGGGGAAACTGGCTGGTAAATCGCTTGGACAGTTGATTGGTGACATTCACCACAAAGAGGTTGCTTTCTACCAGGCAAATGGTGAACGGGACAACACTGATGAGGAAGTGATGGCCAGCCTGCGGAAACAGGTGGCGGAATCCCGGACGAAAGCGCTGAAATTCAAGGTAGGGGGGCGGATGAGTCATCCGGAATTCCCTCCCGGAAGATCGGAACGCCTCATCCCCATGATCCGTAAGGAATTTGGCGACAAAATGCATTTGTTTGCGGATTCCAATGGTTCCTACAATACGGAGGAAGCCATACGGATCGGGCGCTTGTTACAGGAATACCGGTACGACTTTTTCGAGGAACCGGTTCCGTTTGACTGGTACGAAGAAACCAAAGCAGTCGCTGATTCACTGACCATCCCGGTTGCCGGAGGGGAACAGGAGTCCAGCCTGCACAATTTCCGCTGGCTTATTGCCCATGATGCCCTGCAGATTGTCCAGCCGGATATTTATTATTTCGGGGGAATGATCCGGTCCATGCGGGTGGCACGAATGGCAGAAGCATTGGGTAAAACCTGTGTCCCCCACATTTCGGGGGGATTGGGCTACCTGTATATGATGCATTTTGTTTCTGCCCTTCCCAATGCCGGACTATATCATGAATTCAAAGGCAACAACAAGGAGGTACCTTTAAACTGTCCTACTTCTTCCCTGAAAATAGAAAACGGCATCATTAAAGTACCCACCGGTCCAGGTACCGGTATTGAGATTGATCCCGGTTTTATTGCCAGACACACGCTGGTCAAAGCCTGACAGCCGGTATCAGCTTATTCCTGAAGTTTGCCGTTAACCACCACATTGTTAAGGATTACTCCGTTAAACAATTCTTTCCGGAGCGCGCCGTTCCTGGCAGTGATCTTCAGATTTTCAAAGGTGAAGTCTTTAAGGGAGTCAGAGGGTGAGAGATCGATATCTGCAAAAACGGAACAATCCAGGGTGATGTCCCTTAAGGTGATGTTTCTGCATACGGAAGGAGGCGGGGTTTCCCTCCCCTGAAGATCGAAAAACTGCGTCCAGGGTTTGGCAAAAACCAGTCTGCCAGCTTTACCGGAGACATTTTCGACCCTGATGTATTCATAAAGCTGGGGTGTATCCGGCCTCATCTTCAGCCATAACACCCTGTCGGGTCCATCTACCCTGCAGTTTTTGAAGATGATGTTCCGGTTATGGATGGCTTCACTTCCGCAGGTCACTGCAGAATGGCAAAATCCGAAAGAACAGTTTTGAATGATGATGTTGCGGTTGGGGCCGTTGGTGCTGTCAGTGTCAGCCCAGGGCCCTTTGCCACCTTTCAGGGCGATCGCATCGTCATTCACTGACATATAGCAGCCATGGATCAGAACATTGGTGCAGACGTCCAGGTCAATGGCATCCGTACTGGGTGCTTTCACTGGTTCTGCCGGGGAAAATATATACAGCCCCAAAATTTTAATGTTCTCACATTTGTATAAATGGGTTGTCCAGAAACCGGAATTCCGCAACCGGACATCTTCCAGCCTGACGTTTTTGCAGTCGCGGATAAATACCAGCCTTGGCCGGGAAACTTCCAGGTTGGTGCAGGCCGGATTTTCAGCCCTTCTCTTCCAGAAGGCCTGCCAGTATTTCAAACCGTTACCGTCGATGGTCCCTTTGCCGGTGATGGAAAAGTCATCCACCCCGTAAGCGTTCACCACTGCAGGATAATAGTCAATACTGCGGCCTTCCATCCGGGATGGTCCCGGGGGAAAGTTGGAGATATCATCTGAACCAAGCAGGACACCTCCCTCCCTGACATGAAGCCGGGTGCCCGGCCTGAAGAACAGGGCCCCTGTCAGGAAGCGGCCTTGCGGAATTTCGATGACTCCCCCACCCTTTGCTGCAGCAGCGTCGATCGTTTTTTGTATGGCCGGTGTATTCAGGGTGATTCCGTCCCCTACAGCCCCAAAACTGGTTACCACATAGTGTTTTACACTCTTTTTCAGTTGTATCCGTGAGGTATCACTGAACCAGGCCGGGATTTCCGATCCGTCCGGAAAACGGCCGGGAATATCTGCTCCATAAACCATTCCGGAGAAAATCATCCAGATGGATGGGATGATGATCAGGAAATTAAATTTCATTTCAACCAGATAAATTCTTTTGTACTTTTACCCGGGAAAAATACGAATTTAATGGCAAAACCGGATAAGAAGATTGTAATGACCGATCTCTATGGTCAGTATCTGAAAATCAGAAGCGAAGTGGATGGAGCCATACAGGAGGTGATCGGTTCCACTGCGTTTATTCAGGGCAAACAGGTGGCTTCTTTCGCCGAACATCTGAAAAACTTTACCGGTGCCCGCTATGTAATCCCCTGTGCCAATGGCACCGATGCCCTGCAGATTGCCCTGATGGCACTGGGCCTTCAACCCGGTGATGAGGTCATCGTTCCGGCATTTACCTATGTGGCAGCCGCAGAAGTGATCGGCCTGCTGCGTCTGGTGCCGGTGCTGGCCGATGTGGATTACAATACCTTCAACCTCACGGCCGGGAGTATTGAAAGAGTCCTCAGCCCGAAAACAAAAGCGGTGATCCCTGTCCACCTGTTCGGGCAGTCTTGCCAGATGGAGGAAATCTTGGAAGTTGCACAACGGCACAACCTGTTTGTTGTGGAGGACAATGCCCAGGCAATCGGAGCCGTTTATACCTTCCGTGACGGCCGGACACAGCAGGCCGGAACCATCGGGAACATCGGAACCACTTCCTTCTTCCCTTCCAAAAACCTCGGTTGCTACGGGGATGGTGGGGCCATGTTCACCAATTCTGATGAACTGGGCCCCATGCTGAAACTGATCGCCTCCCACGGGCAGGAGAAAAAATATTACCACAAGGTGATCGGCTGCAATTCCCGCCTGGACACCCTGCAGGCAGCCATCCTGGATGTCAAACTGAAATACCTGGATGAATACGCAGCCCACCGCTACCGGGCTGCCCAATATTATCACCAGGGTCTGGCCGGCATCGGCGGACTGATCATTCCCGCTGAAGCGCCCTGGTCAACCCATGTTTACCACCAGTACACCCTGAAAATCCTGAACGGGAAAAGGGATCAGCTGAAAGATTTTCTGGCCGCAAATGGCATTCCGACCATGATCTATTATCCAAGGGCTATTCAGGAGCAGGAAGCTTTTGCCCCGATCATCCGGATTGGCGAACCGCTGGAAAATGCCAACCGGCTGGTCAGGGAAGTGCTTTCCTTACCCATTGACACAGAAATAGATACAGAAACACAGGATTATATCATCGGGAAAATCAGGGAGTTTTTCGGGGGGTAAA
>DAIDJX010000344.1 GCA_027451165.1 Prolixibacteraceae bacterium
TGCCTATTTCGGTGATTTTGCAGGTAGTCAGGGGGTAATTTCCCCGGAATGATTTATGGATGACGATATATCCGGCTTCTTTGAGTTTAGTAAGCTGGAAGCTCAGGTTGCCTTTGGAAGTGCGAGTGCATTCCAGCAAGAAATTAAATTCGGCTGCATCCACTCCCATCAGCACCGACACCACAGCCAGGCGTACCTGAGAGTGAAGAACAGGATCAAGTTCCCTGAATCTCATTTCCCCAAAGATTTTCGTGCAAAGAGGATGTGCCCCGGGAGTATGAAGGCCACGAACCAGGCTATCGATTCGAAAAGCAATTGGTTGGTGAGATCAAACCAGGAGGAGACCCAGGCCAGTATTCCGAAGAGGATGCCTGTAAGGATCATAAGCCGGTAACGTAAAATCACTCCCGACACGATGATGGCATAGGCGAAAACCACCATAAAGATGGGGTGTTGTAAATCAAACCTGACTTCATGCAAAACATTCATCTGGATCAGGTTGATCAGCACTATGCACAAAACGACCGAGAGCCACACCCACCTGAGGGAGGTCCCTATCCAGGTTTGTGCCTTTTTCCGTTGTTGCCAGAGATAAAAGAGGGTATACCCCAACACAAAAACCGTAATGATCGCGCCTGCAATTTTAAAGGCCTTGACCTCCATCCGGGAAAAGAGAATCTTGCTGATCAGAAACCGGCTCAGGGCCGAATAAAAAAGTGCCCAACCCCATACCATAAACAAAATCCCGTCATTCTGCAGCTTCCTTCTGGAAATATCAATCATTTCCCTGATCACCTGCAACGACTGTGCCTGGTCAAAATTTTCAGATTCAGTTTCAGATTCACGTGTTTCCATGTTTCATTGAGTTAATTCTTAAAACTTGTTTGTATTACAAACTTAAATATTTTTTCCGAATCAGCAAAATTTTCAGTGACAAGTTTTAAGCTCCATTCCGGTAGAATTTTCCGGCATTTTTCAGGCTGGGTATCTCTTATTGGTCTCCCGGGGTGGGAAAGAAAGGATATCTGCCGGACCCCCATAAAAAGCCGGCTGCACAGGAATAATCATGTTGTTAAATACATAACTTTATCCCTTTGTTCTGAGATGTTTGACTTAAAGGCGTAATTACCATGTTTGACATCCGAAAGATTCAGGAACAGGTCATATATGAGGCCGTAAAGGCGGAGAGCGATGCAGCCACCGCAGGGAACATCATAGGCAGTAGCCAGGAAGAGGATGCCGTATGGGTGAAGAACACCATGAAACGGCTGGAAGATTGTTTTGACCAGCCCACCCTGAGGAAGATCAGGAGAAACTGCCAGTGTGGTTACGGTATGGAGGAGAGGCTGGCCCTGTTAAGGGAGATTATGAGCCAGACCACCACCCTGGAGGAGTTCGCCAACCATGAGAAGGCCCTGGCATCGGGAATCTCCTTCCGGGAGGGTGAGCTTTACCTGGAGTTCCCCTTTTGTCCTTGTCCGATGGTTGCCACCGTGGACAGGCTGGAGAGCTCTACCTGGTGTCATTGCACGACAGGTTACAGCAAGGTCCTCTTTGAACAAGCCTTCGGATGCGAAGTGGAGGTGGAATTGCTGAAGAGCATTAAGATGGGAAATGACAAATGCCTCCAAAAGATCACTCCCCTGACGCCGGTACGCTTTTAATCCGCAGGAGAACAAATCCTCCTTAAGGTCTTGGTGCGGGGCTCAAAACTCTGTTATTGAATTCCGGCGAGCGCATTCCCTCTCGACTTAGTCGAGACGGGCTAAGCGAGCAAGACACTTCAAGAAATCCTTGACGGAATCGGATTGACTCAACCATTTCCTTCTGCATTACCGGTAATGATGCGAGTAATCAATCCAAGCCTGATTCTGTGCAGGTACCCGTCGAACTCATCCCGTCTCGCCTCAGGCGGGGCCGGGATTCGTTTCCCCACTGCTCTGCGGCGGGGAGTTTCAATTAAGATCCGGCTTAGATCGGATAAGCACTTGTGTTGACCTGGTGGTTCCTTCCTCAGGGGGCTAATGATCGGGCCCTTAATGCCGGGAGGAGTCGTATTTCCCGTGGATAAACACATCCTTCACCGCCTCAAGGTAGCCAAAGCCGTTGAGCATGTCGGGCAGGAGGTAACTCCCTTCGACCCATTCGTTCCAGGCATTGATGGTGATGAGCTTAGGCTGCTCAGGATGGGCGTCGGCATATATTTTCGCTTTGGAGAGCAGGGCCGCAAAACTGGCCGGCGTGTTATGGATATGCACCACATCCTTCTTCCCTTTTGCGGGGAAGCGGGGAGTGTCGTCCCAGCCGATGGAAACGCAGGGAAAGACCGGAACGTCGAGGATCGAATCCATCTGAGCGCGGATCTTCACAGCATTGTTCCCGTACACCAGGTAATCTTCTGTCATTCCACCCATATTGTACATGGCCACGCTGTTAAATCCCATGGCACTGACACGGTCGCGGAAGTGACCTGCCTGCTGTGCCGACATCAGCGATCCCCCACCCTGGTTCCACTGAATATGCAAGCCGGGGAAACCAGCCTTTTTAACCTCGTCCCTGAAATAGTCGAGGGCCTTCCGGGTTTCATCCAGGCTGCCCCCGAAACTTTCTACCAACTTCTCAATGCTGAAAACCGAAAACAGAGGGGCACCGTTGATCTTTAAATAGTTGGGCCGTTTGAAATACTGGTTGATGATCCGGTCTACAATAATTTTATAGTTTTTCCAGTCCACTTTGGCATTCCACAGAATCGAGGTATTGTCGCCGTGAAGGTGGTAGTTCCAGTAGTTGTATTTCACATCATGATTGGCCCACATGATGTAAAACTGCATCTTTGAGTTGTTCGCGGCTTTCAGAAAACCATCGTTCAGGGCGCTTTCGAGGTAAGGTCCCTCTTCGTACCAGTACCAGTCGTACACGAACACATTAACGCCATGATCGACGGCTACGTCGATCCAACGTTCTACCACTTCAGGGTCGTTGTCCATTTCGTAGCCCCACAGCGGCTGGCGGGGCTGGTAATGGCCCTCGAAGCGCGGGTTCCCCTTTTTGATCACCTCCCATTCACCAATTCCTTCGGGCCACAGTTTTTGGCGGGCAAGCGGATCATCATGGCATGAAGGCCAGATATAGGCCGCTACAAGATAATCATGCTTAACTGTTTGTTTTTTCTGCTTTGCATGTAAAGCAGGGATGCTCCCCAGGAGGATGACCAGAACAAAGATGGCCTTCACAATCATATTGAGTTTATTGCTTTTCATTTTCATCAGGTTAGGTAATGTTCTTCTGACTTATTTGAAATTAATTCCGCCAGAAAATTAAGTTAAAAAGATGAGTTTCCCAGACAAGAGAAGCAAAAAGATACCCCCACGACTGAACATAATGACATAAC
>DAIDJX010000345.1 GCA_027451165.1 Prolixibacteraceae bacterium
CGTGATTATGTGGAATGCACTTTCCGGAAAGCCGGCAGGGTAACCGGGGCGCTGGCCACCCTCGATGAAGGGGATACCCTGGGTTTCAGGGGACCTTACGGCAATATCTTCCCGATTGAAGAGTGGAAAGGTAAAAACCTCCTCTTCATCGCTGGCGGAATTGCCCTGCCACCCATGCGCTGCGTCATCTGGAATTGTCTCGACACCCGGGAGAATTTCAAAGATATCACGATCCTCTATGGGGCAAAAACCGTTAATGACCTGGTTTACAAGCAGGAGCTGAAAGAATGGGAAGCGCGTCCTGATGTTAATCTGGTGACGACCGTGGATCCCGGCGGGGAGACCCCCGACTGGAAAGGGGAAGTCGGTTTTGTCCCCACCATTCTGGATAAGATGGCCCCTTCGTGTGAAAATACGATTGCCATTGTGTGCGGCCCTCCCATCATGATCAAGTTCACCTTTCCGGTGCTCACCAAGCTGGGATTTCCGGATGAAGCCATCTTTACCACCCTGGAAAACCGCATGAAATGCGGATTCGGGAAATGTGGCCGCTGCAATGTGGGAACCGTGTTTGTCTGTAAGGACGGCCCGGTATTTACCTATGCCCAGTTGAAAAACCTGCCAGCCGAGTATTGACCAGGATTCGCAGGATTCACAGGATTTACCGGATTTACCGGATTTACCGGATTGAAGCAATCACATAAATCATTCAAATCACAAAAATCACAGTCAAAGATGAGTTTAACTGTCAAATATATGGGTCTGACCCTCCGGAACCCGCTGATTGTCGGGAGTTGCGGCTTAACCGGCAATCTGAAGAACATCAGGGAATATGCAGAAATGGGCGCAGGAGCAGTGGTGCTGAAATCGGTCTTTGAAGAACAGATCAGGATGGAGACCGAACAGTTCCTGAAATCGGACCATGAAAAACTGAAGGAATGGACAGCTACATTCGATGCCATTGTGAGCGGAGCGCCCCATGCCTGGGATGAAGCAGAGGCCTATATTGCCAACTTTGCCAAAGAGCATACCCTGAAGGACTACCTGGAATTTGTCAGGGAAGCCAGGCAGACGGTGGATATTCCGGTGATCGCCAGCATTCATTGCGTGTCAAAATACGACTGGACCTATTTTGCCCGGCGCATCCAGGAAGCCGGAGCCGATGCACTGGAACTCAACATTTATGTGCTGCCTTCGGATTTTAACAGCGAAGGGGTGCAAAATGAGCAGGTTTATTTTGACATTCTGAAAGAAGTTAAAAAGCACCTTGCCATTCCGGTGGCCCTGAAGATCGGATCTTATTTCTCAGGATTGGCATTTACCCTGAAGAAACTATCGGAAGCAGGAGCAGATGCCCTCGTACTCTTCAACAAGCCTTATAATCCTGATATCGATATCCATAAGCTTGCCCTGACCGCCAGCGACATTTACAGCGGGGAGAACCAGTACCAGAAATCGCTTCGGTGGATCGCTTCCCTTTCCGGTGTGGTCTCGTGTGATCTGGCTGCCAGTACAGGCATTCTGAATGCCGAAACCGCCATCAAACAGTTACTGGCGGGTGCTGACGCCTTTCAGATCGCTTCAGCGTTGTATAAACATGGAGCGGAAATAATCCCACAAATTCTGGGCGGAATAGAATCCTGGATGGCTGAAAAGAATTTTTCCTCGGTAGCTGACTTTAAAGGGATGCTGGGCAAATCAAAAATTGAGCATCCGGTGGCTTACGACCGGGTACAGTTCATGAAGCACTATGCCAAAATAGAATAGGTTTCCGAAGATTTGATTTAAAGCACGGAAATTCAACCCGAGTTTCAACTGTAAAACAGATATATCCCTTAGTTTCCCTGTATTCATGAATAGGGTATGGTCATCCCGAAACAAGTTCGGGATGACTTTGCCTGTGATGCTATTCAGAACACAAAAAAAATCCCCAGCCAATTACCGGCTGGTCTGTATGGGATGACTTCGCATGTGAAGCTGAACAGAACTAACACTTTATTCCTCCTTCACCATCTCCTTTAACCCCTCCATTTTGTTGTTTTCCATTTTCACCCCTGAAGCCTTCTTCCCCACCCAGACCGCCGAAGTCTGCTTTCCTTTCCCGGTTGAACGGATGATATTCCCGGAGATGGTAAGGTCATGAGTTTCCCCGCCGATCCTGAAGCCGGAGGCCTCCCCTTTCATCCCGTTATTCTCAATGATATTGTTCACAAAGGTATTCCGGTGGCCTGCATTCTGTTCGTTTTCATTTCTGAACAACACACCGTGGTTGCCGTTTTCATACAGATGGTTGTTCTCAAACAGGTTATCGGTATCCTTGTGTCCGATACTGATGCCGTTGTTCCCATTTGCAAAAGATAAATTGTTCCTGAAAATTCCGTTCTGCACCCGCCAGCAGAGGAAAATGCCATCGCCGGTGTTATGGTGGCTGATGCACTTTTCCATGGTGAAGTGGTCAGAACCGGTTCCCGGATGGAATCCGAGTCCATCCCCGTTGGAGGCCTGGCAGCCCCTTAGGGTGATGTTCTCCGTGATCTGGCAACTGAATGAGTCTCCGTTGAATTCATTCACATGAACATTCTCCACCAGACAGTTTTTTGATTTGTGGATATAGACCCCGCCACCGCGGCAGCCGTTCAGGTAAGTGTTGGTGACCTTATTCCCTTCAATGACCAGATCTGCAATTTTTACATTTTCGGCTTCAACGGCTTCGATCAGGGAAAAGCTGTTGCTGACGGTTCCGTTCAGGGAGGAGATATAGTCATTGACCGTGCGGTTATCAAAATAGATGGTATTTCCCACGATATCGGTAATAACTGCGGTGGTTACATCCCATCCGCTTTTGTGTTCATCGTCGAAAAGCTGGATGCCCATGCCGGTTTTAAAGCCGGAAACATCTTTCACCACGGCTTTCAACATGCCCCAATCTGCATCGATGATGAAACTGGTGGAAAAGCCGTCGCATTTTTTCAGGATGGTCTTCTCGCCTGAACCGATCAGCGACATGTTGCTGCCCAACCGGACTGGTCCGATGATGTCGAACTCACCGGGATTCAGTTTTACCGTTCCCCCACCCCTGGTTTTCAAAGCATCGAGGGCCAGTTGGATGGCTCCGGAATTAAATCCCGGGATATCGGCACCCGGTCCGCCGACGGTGATGACCGTTTCAGCGCGTTTGATGTCGACGAGGCCGATGTTCTGGGAAATTGAGATCAGGGATAGAAAAATTAAAGCCAAACATTGGCCGATGATAATTAGGTATTTGGTCTTCATAAGATGTGATAAATTTTGCACCTTAAAAATAAGCAATTACAGAATAAAAATAATCCTGTGCACCACACCAATACATATTACCGCGGCAATGCCGCTATCCTGGAAACCGTAAC
>DAIDJX010000346.1 GCA_027451165.1 Prolixibacteraceae bacterium
GTGCATCGGTATGGGCGTCCGGAAGCCAGGTGTGAACCGGGAAGAGCGGCACCTTGATGGCGAAGGCGAAGAGGAAGGCGGCGAAGAGCCAGAAGGCGACGTCGGGCGAAATCCGGGTATGGATCAGCTCCAAATCCAAAGGGTCGCAACTTCCGGCTTCCCTGATTTCTGAAACGATCTTTTCCAGATCCCCTGCATCCTTCAACAAAATCTGCATTAACTTCTGGTTGTCCATATTTAACTTCCTTATTCCTTATTTTTTCGCCCAAAAGCCATCGTTTATTCTTCGGGTAATGTAGCTTTGTACTTTTAATTTCAACACGTAAAAGTATTATTTTCTGATTGGATTGTGCCACATGTTCAGCGAAAGAGAGTTAAATTCAGCAAAAAGAACCGGAACCATTGAGGTAATTACAGGTTCCATGTTTTCCGGGAAAACGGAAGAATTGATCCGGAGGATGAGACGGGCCGGATTTGCCAGGCAAAAAATCGAAATTTTCAAGCCAGCCATTGATACCCGCTATTCGGTGACTGATGTAGTTTCGCACGATGAGAACTCCATACGTTCAACCGCCGTGGAGAATTCCTCCAATATTCTTTTGCTGGCCAATGATGTGGATGTGATCGGGATCGACGAGGCGCAGTTTTTTGATAAGCACCTGGTTGATGTGGCCGTGCAGCTGGCGAATATGGGCATCAGGGTGATCATCGCCGGGCTTGACATGGATTTCAAAGGCCAACCTTTCGGCCCCATGCCGGGATTGATGGCGGTTGCCGATGTGGTAACCAAAGTCTATGCGGTTTGTGTAAAATGTGGTTCAAATGCCCTCTTTTCTCACCGCTTATCGGAGAAGGATCAGATCGTTCTGCTTGGAGAAAAAGACATTTACGAACCTTTGTGCCGGCAGTGTTATAACCATGCCAATGCCCATCAATGATCTGCACTTATTCCATTGCAGAAATAGCCTCTGTTGTCGGGGGAGAGTTACAAGTCTCAGGGATTTCGCAGGAATACCCCATTTCAGGGATTTTTACAGACAGCCGATCCATGTTCCAGACGGAAAACTCCCTGTTTATTGCGCTCTGTGGCGCCAGGAATGATGGTCATCTGTTTGTACCGGGCCTCGCTGAGAAAGGGGTGAAGGTATTTCTCATTTCCTCGTTTTCCGGCTCATTCCCTTCGGAATCTGTAGCTTTCATCCATGTTCAGGATACCCTGGAAGCCCTCCAGCGGCTGGCTGCCTTTCACCGGCTCCGGTTTTCGTTTCCGGTGATCGGAATCACCGGCAGCAATGGGAAAACTGTCATCAAAGAATGGCTTCATGATCTGCTTTCCGAGCAATTTGATATCGTCAGAAGTCCCCGGAGTTACAATTCACAGGTTGGCGTCCCTCTGTCGGTTTGGCTGATGCAACCAGAAAACAACCTGGCCCTGTTTGAAGCGGGTATTTCCCGACCGGGCGAAATGGGCCGGCTGGCAGAAATTATCCGGCCGGAAATTGGTATTTTCTCCAATATCGGCGATGCCCATCAGGAGAATTTCGCCGATCTGCGGCAGAAAACAGATGAAAAGCTGCTTCTCTTTACCCATTCGAGGATACTGATTTACTGTGCTGATCAACCGGAAGTATCAGTGGCGGCCGGGCAATTTTGTCAGGACAGAGGGATCAGGCCCTTCTGCTGGTCAGGACAGGGAAATCCTGCCAATGTTCAGTATGTCCTGCATTCCGGAGCCTCCGGGCCGCAATTAATAATGGAAACAACTTCCGGGTCCATGACCTTAGAGCTTCCGCTGGCTGATCCCTCCTCCGTGGAAAACATCTGTCACGCCCTGGCTCTGATCTCCGTTCTGGGCTTGAATCCGATGGATTTCAGGGATAAACTGAAAAACCTGGAACCCCTCAGCATGCGCCTTGAATTGAAAAGAGGCTCCAATGGGTGCCTGTTGCTGAATGACTATTACAATTCAGACATCAATTCGCTGGAAATTGCCCTGTCGGTGCTCAACCACCATGCCCGGTCGGGCGGGATGAAGAAAAGGGTCATCCTTTCTGATATCCGGCAGTCGGGATTCCGGCAGGATGAGCTGTATTCACGGGTGAACCGCCTGTTGCTGAATGCCGGCGTCACAGCCCTGACCGGTATTGGCCCGAAAATTTCTGAATCGGCTTCCTGTTTTGAACTGGACAAGGAATTTTTCCCGACGACCAGCCTTTATCTGGCTGAAATAAAGAAACGGGTACTTCAGAATGAGGCCATTCTCCTCAAAGGAGCCAGGGATTTCCGGTTGGAGGAAATAGCCTCCTTTCTGCAGCAAAAACAACATCAGACGGTGCTGGAAATTAACCTGAATGCTTTGGTGGACAACCTGAACAGCTACCGGTCGCTGTTAAAGCCCGGAACTCGGGTGATGGTGATGGTCAAGGCTTTTTCGTATGGCAGCGGGGATGTGGAAATTGCCAGGGTGCTCCAGTTGCACCATGCCGATTATCTCGCGGTAGCGGTGACCGATGAAGGCAAGGATCTTCGGGATGCCGGAATTACGGTGCCTGTGATTGTGATGAATCCTGAACCGCACAGTTTTCAGACCATGATCGATTACGGGCTGGAACCCAACCTCTATTCGCTGACCCTTGCGGAGGAATTTGCCAGGGTGGCTGATCTGAACGGAATAAATGAGTACCCTGTCCACCTGAAACTGGATACAGGGATGAACCGGCTGGGACTGAAAAATGAGGATGACCTGGTGGCATTTTCCTCTTTACTTCGCAGGTTTCCGCTGTTGAAACTCCGGTCGGTTTTCTCCCACCTTGCTGCAAGCGATGATCCTCAGATGGATGGTTTTACCCTTGACCAGATCGGCCGTTTTGAGGCCATGTGTGCCAGGATTAAAGGATTACTGGGATATCCGGTGTGGAAGCATATCCTGAATTCTGCAGGGATTGAACGGTTCCCGGAATATCAATTTGATATGGTAAGGCTGGGGATCGGACTGTATGGGGTCAGCAGTTCCGGAATTGCCCTCAGTCCTGTTGGACGGCTGAGAAGCACTATTTCTCAGATCAAGGAAGTTCTGCCCGGAGAAACGGTGGGCTATAACCGTTCAGGAAAGGTTGCCCGGAATTCCCGGATTGCCATCATTCCGGTAGGCTATGCCGATGGACTGGACCGCAGAATGGGCAACGGGCAGGCCTGCATCCTGGTGGGCAATCAAAAAGCGCCTGTCATCGGCAACATTTGCATGGATATGTTTATGGCAGATGTGACCGGGATTGACTGTCATCCCGGAGATGAGATTGAAATCTTCGGAAGCGAAATTAATGTGCAGCAAGTAGCCAAAGCCATCGGAACCATCCCTTATGAACTTCTGACAGGAATTTC
>DAIDJX010000347.1 GCA_027451165.1 Prolixibacteraceae bacterium
GGAGGAGCCAGCCTGGGAAAAGATCAAACGCATCTTCAAAACGTAAACTTACCTATTTTCCATAATTGCCACTAAAGCACTAAGTCACAAAGAGAAAATAAGGAATGCTTTGTGGCTTCTTTGTGCCTTTGTAGCTCCAGAGAATTGAAAAGTCATTTTTTAGTACTATTTTAGTTGCGATTCGAACTTTATTTCAAACAAGTATAACCAATGGAAAATAAGACAAACCAGCCCTCCCGCCGGGAGTTCATCGCCACATCCGCCCTGGGACTTGCCGGGCTTACGCTTGCTTCAACATCGCTGACGGCTATGGATTTTGCCAAAGTCAAGGGCGCCAACGAAAAAATCAGGATGGGATTTATCGGTATTGGTAACAGAGGATCCCAGTTGCTGAATTTTTTCATGCAGGAACCTGATGTGGAAATAGCTGCGTTATGCGACATTTACGATCCCTACCTGATGCGCGACCGCAGCAAGGTGGATCCCCGCTGGCTGAAAGACCTGGGAGGCCAGATTCCGAAAATGCAGGAAAATTTCGGGAAAGAAGTCAGGCGTTTTACTGATTACAGGAAATTGCTGGAACAGAAAGATATTGATGCTGTGTGCATTGCCACACCCGATCACTGGCATGCCATCCAAATGATAGATGCAGTGAAGGCCGGGAAAGACGTCTATGTGGAAAAGCCACTCACCGCCACCATCATGGAAGGGCGGCTTATGGTGGAAGCTATGCAAAAATCCGGAAAAGTGGTGGCTGTCGGTCTGAACCGTCGGGGATCGATGGTCTACCAGAAGCTGGCCGGTGAGATTGCCTCGGGAGCTATCGGTAAAGTCATGGTTGGGCGGGCCTTCAGAATTAACAACATGTTCCCGGATGGCATCGGTAAATACCAACCGGAAGAGCCGCCTGCCGGATTTGATTGGAACACCTGGCTTGGGCCCCGGCCACTGATTCCATACCGGTACAACATCGCTCCATACAAATTCCGCTGGTGGAGCGCCTATTCCAGCCAGATGGGCAACTGGGGTGTTCATTACATGGATGTTATCCGCTGGATGTTAGGGGAAACCGCTCCGGTGGCTATCAGCGCCCATGGCGGCAAATATGTCCTGGATCACGACGGTGACATTCCCGATACCATGCAGGTGACCTTCGAATTTGCCTCCGGGAAGATCATTGAGTTCTGTATCTATGAAGCATGTGGAAGTCCTCTTTTCCCTTCCGGAGAAATAGAACTCCGGGGAACAAAGGGAACAATTTATGCTGATGAAAACTTCTATCAAATCACTCCCTCCTCAAAAGGACAGTTTCAGACCTGGGATAAACTCACTGAAGCTTCCCGCTTTTCTGTGGATAAAGCAGCTCAATCCGACAGTACCAGCAAGGGAAGTACCCAACCCCTGGTGCGGAATTTCCTCGATTGTGTGAAATCCCGGCAAACGCCACTTTGCTCCCTGGAAGACGGGCACCGGTCAACCAGTTTTGCCCACCTGGCCAATATCGCGCTTGCGGTCAAACAAAGATTGCAGTGGGATCCGGTAACCGAAAAATTTCTTAACTCCCCGGAAGCCAACAAGTTGCTGCATTACAACTACCGCAAACCCTGGACAATTTGATCACCAACCCCAGTCTTCAGGCTGGGGCTTATACCAAAGATATGAACCGCAGATCTTTTATAAGCCAGGCTAGCATAGTCGCCGGCGGAAGCCTGGTTTCACCCGGATACCTCCATTTTGGAAATGGTCGGACGAAAAAAGATAGACTCATTACCATTCAATCGGTCAGTTCTGATTTTGAGCGGGAACCGCTCGTCAGGCCATTCGGGTTTAAAGGCGGGTACATGACTGAAATCTGGCAGACAGCGGCCAGGCTGGTGTCTGATTCCGGTATCGCAAAAACCGGAATCTGCACGCAAAACGTACTATGGAGCGATGCGGAAGTATTTGCAGCGCATGCTGAAAGCGGAGGTAACGCCCTGATGTACAGTGTTTCTGAAAGGGCGCTTCAACTGATGAAGGGAAAATCGTTTGTCCATCCGATAGATTTAATGGAATCCATCTCAGAAGAATTGTATGATTATGCGAAAAAGGTAACCGGCAACCCCCACCTCAGGAAAACCTTTATGCTGAATGCGCTGGTCGGGGTGGACAATGCCGTTTGGTTACTCTATGCTACGGAAAATGGCATTACCAATTTTGATGATTTGATTCCGGAGAAATACAAACCGGCACTGGCCCATCACCATGACAAGGTAGCGGCCATTCCGCTCATGGCGTACAACATTCCGGTGGAGGAAATAAAATCGGCAGTTGACTCCGGCTATTTTTTCATGAAAATCAAAATCGGGCAGCCGGGTACCCAGCAGGAGATGCTGGAAAAGGACAAAGAAAGGCTCTCTTCCATCCATAAGGCCATTGGTCATGCCCGGACTCCCCACACCCGGGATGGGAAGTTGCCTTATTATTTCGATGCCAACGGCCGTTACGAAAAAAAGGAAACACTCCTCCAACTGATAAATCATGCCGAAAAGATAGGCGCCCTCGAGCAAATTGTCCTGATCGAAGAGCCTTTTCCCGAAGAGGCAGACATCGACATCCATGACATTCCGGTGAGGATTGCTTCGGATGAAAGCGCCCATACCGATACCGATGCCATCCGCAGGATCGACATGGGGTATAAGGCGATTGCCCTGAAAGCCATTGCCAAAACCATGAGCATGACCATGAAAATTGCCCAGGCCGCCCATGAACGGGGGATTCCCTGTTTCTGTGCCGACCTTACGGTCAATCCCATCCTGGTGGAGTGGAACAAGAATGTAGCTGCAAGGCTGGCTCCCTTTCCCGGGCTGGGCCTGGGGCTTCTCGAATCAAACGGTCATCAGAATTACAAGAACTGGAACACCATGCGCAGCTACCATCCTTTCCCGGATGCATCCTGGGCTTTGGCAAAAAAGGGTATCTTTGAGCTGGATGCTGATTATTACCGGAAAAGCGGCGGGATTTTTAACTCTTCACCACATTATGAGGAGATGTTTGTGAAGCATTAACCGGGGTAGTATCAAAATTATGACAGCGAAAACCGAAAATACATTAAGGCAGGAAAAGCAACACCGCTGGGAGCGTCCCATCACCTGGCTGACACAGCGCATTTCCGAGCGGACTTTGGTTTATCTGTTGAGCCTGGCAGTGGGTATTTTGACCGGTTTGGCTGCGCTGATCCTGAAAAACCTGGTGCACATAGTGGAATTGATAGTTTCGGGCATGTTCCCGGCCAACCGGTTCAACTACCTGTACCTGGCCTATCCCCTGATGGGAATTTTCCTGACTTTCCTGTTTGTCCGCTATGTGATCCGCGAAGACATCAACCACGG
>DAIDJX010000348.1 GCA_027451165.1 Prolixibacteraceae bacterium
GTACCCAGATATAGGCTGTCCGCAAAAACTGCAGCCGTATAAACAGCCCCGATTTTTTCTGCACGTACCATTTGTACTCCTTCATATCCTGAAGTCAACACCAAATCTATCCCCTGATCCAGGGCAAGCCACAAATTCCCTGAAGCATCCGGATGTATCCCCAGCACGGTATTGTTCTGCAAGCCTTTACCGACATTCAGGTTCCAAACCAATTCCCCCTTTGAATTAACCAGATAAATACCATCAAGAATAGTACCTACCACCAGATCCCCTGTTTTCGTATAGCATCCCCTGTTTATCCGGTTTTTCTTAAATGAATCGTTCAGCGGTGTGTTCCATTCCGTGACTTTTCCCTTTTCGGAGATAAGAATTCCATGGGAATCAGTTCCAAGCAGGTAAGTGTTTTCCCCATAAGGGAGTATAAACCGTACAATTACCTCTTTGAAAATATCCCCAGTAATAAATGGCTCCAGTTTATTTCCCGATAACTTATATATCCCCTGGTTCAGCACATTAACAAACAGCTGATTATCTATATGGTAGACGGAATTTACAAAGTCCCTGAAATTAACTGAAGTTATTTTTCCATTTTCATAAATTAACAATTGGGTAAAAGACTGAAATAAAACCTTATTGCCCAGAATGACAATTTTCCAGAACTCTACATTCTGGTTAAAAAGAGAGTCTGCCAGACTATTCAAAGAAGTATAATCAAGCTTACCATAGCCATTTCTGCTCCAATAGCCCAACTCCCGGTACCCACTGCTGTAGATTCTGCCTTGAGGACCACAGGCAACAGCACGGATAATATTTCCGCCGTGTGAAGGATAAAGCGTCCAGTGAAATCCATCATACTCCAGCAATCCATTGCTGTTTGCCACAAATATAAATCCGGTTGAATCCTGACAAACCGACCAGTTCTGACTTGCCCCCCGGTACTCATCTCTTGAAAAATTGATAACCCCCGGAGTAAAGGAAGAATCGGCTGCAATTGCCCCTGTGCATGTAATGAACAAACCAACGAGAAAGAGTTTACAAAACCTTATTCTATACTTTTTCATAAGCACTGAAACAATTAAATGATGACTTCAGAATGACCTATGCCGGCCCATGATTGAAATGTGTTGCTAATATATTTATTTTCTGGATATTAAAATAAATAAAATACTAAAATGTGTAGTAAATATGAGGTACTCATTTACTACATTTTTTGATGTAGAAAACAATGTGAGGCGCTGAAAAACAAGGATTGAAAAATCTGGTGTAATTTTCAGTCAAAATAAATTTTTAACTATGAAAAAATCGATCTTACTAATCATTTTGACCTTAGTGATATCGGTAGTCTCTGCACAAAACCGGATAACTGTTAAAGGGCAGGTTACCGATAATCAAAACCAGGGGATTCCTGGTGTGACGGTGGTAGTAAAAGGTACCACAACAGGTGTAATTACCGATATTGACGGTATGTATACCTTGCAGACTGATCCCAATGCTACATTGGTCTTTAGTTTTGTGGGATACAGGAGCGCTGAAATTCCGGTTGATGGAAAGACTACCATTAACCACCAGCTGGAAGAACAGGCTTTTGATGTGGAGGAAGTGGTGGTAGTAGGTTATGGTACCCAGAAAGTAAAGGATTTAACCTCTTCTATTGCCACTGTTAAATCGGAAGATCTGATCAAAACCCCGGCAGGTCAGGCTATGCAGGCCTTACAGGGAAAAGTTGCCGGATTACAGGTCGTGAGCACTGGTTCTCCGGGGAACAGCCCCACCATCAGGGTCCGGGGGATCGGTTCCTATCCCGGGCAGAATAATGAAGCACCTTTGTATGTGGTGGACGGTATGTTTTTCGACAACATTGATTTTCTGAATCCCTCAGACATTGCTTCCATTTCAGTACTGAAAGATGCTTCTGCTTCTGCTATTTATGGTGTAAGAGCTGCTAACGGGGTTGTTTTGATTGAAACCAAATCAGGCAGTTACAACCAGAAATCAGAAATAACCTATGAAGGGTATTATGGTATGCAGGTTGCCCAGAATGTCCTTAAAATGGCCAATGCCGAGCAGTTTACCACTATGGCTCTGGAATCCAAATCACCAGCTGACGCCAGCTTTATCCTCAATGCCATGCAAAGGTATGGCAGAAGCCGGGTCAATCCGAATGTGCCTGACGTGAATACCGACTGGTACAAAGAAATTCTCAGGCCTGCCGATATCCAGAATCACAGCCTCAATGTAAACGGAGGAGGTCAGAAAGCGACCTATTCCGTGGGAGCCAACTATTTCGGGCAGGAAGGAATCCTCGACATGAAAAATGAATATGAGCGGTTTAACCTCCGGTCGAAACTTGATTTTAAAGCCAATGAATGGCTGACCATCGGCGGAAATATGATCCTCAGCAATGCTACAAAATACGGGGAAGAAGCCGGCGCATGGAATCAGGCTTATTTTGCCGTTCCCATCCTTCCCATCTATGATGAGATGCTCAAGGGCGTTGCAGAACCCATCAATTTTGCCAATGCCCAGGACATCGGTTACAGGAGCGGACAGAACCCCTTCCCAACTATGAAATTCAGCGACAACAGGTTAAAAATCAGAAAAATGCTGGCAAATTTTTATGCTAAAATTGACATCATTCCGGAAAAACTGAATTTCAAAACAACATACAACCACGCCTTTACCTCCCTGGAGGAAAGGAATGTCCGTCTCCCCTACTTCATCGGAAACAGCTTCCAGCGGACGGATGCATCGATCAACAAATCATCGTCAGTTTATTCCGATCAGATTTGGGATAACATATTGACTTATAACGACAAATTTGACCGTCACAACATAACGGTTATGGCGGGGAGTTCCTTCAGGGATGAGGCTTACAACGGCCTATGGGCTTCCGGTTTGAATTTCCCGATCGATATGGAACAATCCTGGTACATCAGCCAGTCGGAGGAAAAACCGGAGGGCTCGGTTGGAGACGGAGGACGCAGGGAATATGGCCTCTCCTACTTCGGAAGAGTTTCCTATAATTACAGCGACCGCTATTTATTATATGCTACGATGAGGGCAGACGGCAGTTCCAAATATCAGCAGAAATGGGGCTATTTTCCCACAATTGGCGCCGGATGGGTAATATCTGAGGAGAATTTTCTTAAGGATCATCCGTCCATCAATTTCCTGAAACTCCGTGCCAGCTGGGGACAGCTTGGAAATGATAAAATTCAGGCCAGCGACGGAGCCATAAAGATTCACAAAGAAGATTGTCCTAATGCTCGACATCTTTCTGAGCGATACCCATATCGCACAATTAAAGCGATATGGAGTGGAATGTCAGGTAATGACCAATATGTAGTGCCTTT
>DAIDJX010000349.1:0-269 GCA_027451165.1 Prolixibacteraceae bacterium
CCAGGTTCAAACGCTGCATGGCGTAACTGATATTGGCATTCTCATAATTCAGCTCCAATTCTTTCAGCTGAAGTTTCGTCCGGTTATAGGTAAACAGAGGCTGGCTCAGGTTAAGATAAAGGTTATTGGAGAATCTTTTATTTACCCCTGTTGCAGAAGAGGATTCACTCCTTTGCCATCCAAATCTGTTGATGAGAGAAAGCGTACCATCTGTCAACAGAATAGGTTGTTCAACACGCAGCGTTGCATTGGAGGCGAATGATTCCTGC
>DAIDJX010000349.1:279-3337 GCA_027451165.1 Prolixibacteraceae bacterium
GTATACCATTCGGAAACCCTGGTATCGAACCGGCGTGTATTGGAATAATCGACAGGATTTACACTTAGGCTGAATTTCGATTTCAAAGCTGCTTCCTGGGCCACCAGGCTATTCTGAAAGCGTTCCAGGTTAAGCAATGACAACTGAATGCTCGGGCTGTTCGTTTCAGCCACAGAAAGAGCCTTTTCAAGGGTCAGCGACTGCTGGCCATAAAGGGGAAAGGTGGCTGGTGCCATAAGCAGAACCAGCATTAAAATCTTCACGTAGGGCGGAAATGTTCTGTTTTTCATATTAACGGATATCTTTTTAATTTTTCACAATTTTTATGGCATCGGCTACCACTACTCTCCGGGTGGATTTGTTCGTCAGAACTATTTTTGCCTTCCCGGGGGAAAGGTAGAAGGAACCGAGTTCATTCCAACCGGCGTTGGCATTTTGTATCTGCAAAGTTTGTTCGGTTACCCCATCATCGTGGGTAATGAAATAATGAAATTCTCCATTATCCTCATTGTTGTTACCTCCGCCTCCGCCGCCACCGGGGCCAAAACCACCCCTCCGGCCAAAGCTGGGATTGACATAAGTGAAGATATCATAGCTGCCTGCTTCCTTTACAGGTAGTTCCCAGGTAGCTTTCTGGTCTCCGCTTCCTGATTTGATGTAATACGCTGAACGCACATAGAGACCATAAAAAGCAGAGTTGGTGGTATTGGTCCATTTGATGGCCGGTCGCCAGTTGTCAAATCCTGAATATTTTAACCCGGTTTCCTTCTCTTTGGTGACCAGCTTGTATAGCAGGGATGTTTTATTGTTCAGCGTATGGGTGAATTGCGCATCTTCATTGTCCACTACTATCTCATTGGGTTGGAGATCTGATACTTTCACATCGGTCAATTCTTCCCCGTCTTTGGGTATGGCCTTAAGGTCTTCCTCCACTTTTCCGAAAAAACTGGCCAGTGACTGCGGAATATTTTTGGAGGTAAGGGTATTGATGGTCAATCCTCTTGGTTCTGAGTCGAATAAATAGCTCACCTTCTTGGTTTCACCCGCCTTGAGCAACAGGATTTTGGTGATGTTGTCGTTGGCGCTGGGCGCTCCGCGCATCATCCTGCCCCGGCCGCCCCCAAAGCCTCCCAGCCGGAAAATCAGTTTGACCACCCCGTCGGCATCAGAGGTATTGCTGGCACTGAACGACACCATCGTCCTGATCTGGTCCTCCGATTTGGTATTGACTGCCGTAACAGGGGAAATCAGAAATCCTGCCAGCTTCTTGTTCTTAAACCAGTTGTCCATAAAAGGAGTGATGGCCACTCCGAATTCTGAAGTCAAACGGTTGTCCAGACTGTCAAATGTCAGCACCCTGAAACGGGTTTCCTGCAGTAGTTTTCTCATAAAAGCGGTGAAATCCTTATCTCCGGATTTTGCCTGGATCATCGTGAAAAGGTAATCCCCTTTCAGCTTGACGAGGTTGTCAATGATTTTTTCCTGATCCTTATTCCCCAACAACTCCTCAAAGGAATAATCCTGAAGGGCAATATTGGCCATTTCGTCTTCACTCAGGCCACTCATCTCCCGCATCCATTGGGAACGCATGTCGTTCGACTGGCTCTTATAATAAGCTTCAAGTACCAGATCTATGACCGGCCAGTGCTCCGATCTCAGGTGGTTACTGAAATGGTATAGTTGTGAGAATACAAAATACGGATTAACGGTTTCCGTGATCTGAACCTGCCCGCCGGCCTGGCGGTTAAAATTGGCACGGCCCCCTTCACGGATGAAATTTCCAATGATGTTGTTAATGGCCCTGATCTGATACTCTTTGTCGGTCAGGCTTTGACCATCGTGCTGTGTCCATCTTTTTTCCCTTTTAATCGACATTTTCACATCCACGTCCCTGATCCGGTATCCTTTTTCCTGAATGTAGACCATTTCAGGCTGGACGGTTTCCTGCTGAAATGTCCAGGTTCTTTCGTAACTCTTGAATTGTGCCGGGGTTTCAACCAGGTAAAACCGCTTAAAGGGATAACTGAGGTTGTATGTCCGTTCAAAATCCCGTAACCGCTCTTCAATCAGGGAAGGAATGGTATCCGAAATCTCAGGGAGGGCTTTCGAAAAGAAATCATGGCCTTCAATATGCCAGATGCCAAATTCCACCTTTCCGGCTTTCATCTTTTTCTGCACATATTTCCCAATGGAAAGCGAAATCATGGAAAGTGGATTTTCGTTTTTGAATTCAAACCGGCCTGGTTCAGGACTGCTGATTTCTCCCTGGGAAACTGCCTGTAATCCGGCATCAGTTTTGACTTTCAGTTTAAAGTCGGTAAAACTGACCTTGTTCCATCCGAAGAATTTCGGACTGTATGTAGTTCCTGAAGCAGGATACCAGTTGGCTTCCGGGGTCAGCAAAACATATTCCGGAGTCAGGAAAGCATACCTTTTATCTACATTGATGACAAAATCGCCATACTTTTCATTTTGTTTCTTGTTGTCAATATCCAGGTAGCAGAAAGATTCGTCAATGTTACCTTCATATTCAAGCCCGATTGTGGCGGATTGTCCAGGCGCCATTGATCCGGGAACGGGGATCAGTATCAGTTGTTCTTTCCTGATCAGCTGGACCGACTGGCCGTTTAACTGAGCGGATTTGACCTGTAACCCAGGGTTCAGGCTCAGTACCAGGGTATCGATTTTTACCGCATTCAAATTCTTCAGGTCTATGGCAGACTGTGATACCAGGGTTGATCCTTTGTGTTCCAGGCTGATTTCATGCCTCGTAACATCTGCCGCTGGTTTTTGGGCGTACTGGTCGTTCAGCACAAGGGCTTCTGCCCTGATGCGATCCCTGACCACAAACCGGTTGACATGGTTAAAGGCCAGAAATACCCCTGCGGAAATAAATATTGCACTGAGGACAACAGAGGCCCAGGTGGTGCCTTCCGATTGTGGCAAGCGCTTCAGTAAAAATATGGTCAGAAAAATAAAACCGGCGCCCAAAAAGAAATAGATTCCCCTGTGCCCGAGAATCAGGTCCAGGTTGCCTAAACCGACGACCTGCGATTCC
>DAIDJX010000350.1 GCA_027451165.1 Prolixibacteraceae bacterium
TCCCTCAATCAAAGCAGAACCCAGGCAGGAGGCGGTGGTAATTCCCGAAATTGTTGCACCGCCCGTTGAAACTTACCCTAAAATAAAAAAAGAGAAAAAAGGGGAAAACAGAGAACCTGTTAAGGAGCCGTCTGTAACTGTTCCAAAGCCTGACGTTCCGGTGGAAGCAAAACCAGAAGAAATAGCTGCCATTGATGCTAACACAAGCGAAGCATTGCCCGATAAGGTGAAATTGCCCAAAGAGGAAAAGCATATTTTGGCAGAAAAATTCGTGGCCGGAAAATCAATCAACGACCTGCTCCAGGAAAAATCAAAAGACGACAGCAAGTTACCGACCATGCCACTCAGTAGTCTTTCTTCCGGAATTGGCACGAATGAACGGTTCCTGTTTACCCGTGAGTTATTCAACGGGGATATGGAGAGCTTCATTGAAACCATCCATACCCTGGATGGCATGCATTCGATCCAGGAAGCCACAGGTTTTCTCCGGGAGAATTTCAGCTGGGACAAAAATGAAACCAGCCTGCGGTTCATCGAACTGATAAAAAGGAGATTCACAACATAAGGTAAAGACGCACTACAGTGCGTCTCCAAGATAACGTAAAGACGCACTATAGTGCGTCTCCAAAACAAAGTAAAGACGCACTATAGTGCGTCTCAACAGCAAAGACGCACTATAGTGCGTCTCAACAACGTAAAGACCCACTATAGTGCGTCTCAACATGACATGACCGGTAAACTATACATCGTTCCTACCCCGATTGGCAACCTGGAAGATATGACCTTCCGGGCAGTAAGAATTTTGAAAGAGGCTGAACTGATCCTGGCAGAAGATACCAGGACTTCCGCGCGCTTGCTGGACCATTACGGGATCAGCAACAAACTCGTATCTCACCATAAGTTCAATGAGCACGGGACGGTAAAAAACATTGCATCCAGAATTGAATCAGGGATCAATGTTGCCTTGATTTCCGATGCCGGGACACCGGGTATTTCCGATCCTGGATTTCTGCTGATCCGGACCTGCCTTGAAAACGGTATAGAAACCGAATGTCTGCCCGGCGCTACCGCTTTTGTGCCGGCGCTGGTCGATTCCGGTTTCCCCTGCGACCGGTTTATCTTTGAAGGGTTTCTTCCGCAGAAAAAAGGAAGGCAAAAAAGATGGACTGCCCTGAAGGAGGAAAGCCGCACCATGGTTTTTTATGAATCTCCCTTCCGTCTGGTGAAATTTCTGGAAGAAAGCATCCAATACCTTGGGGAAGAGCGCCGGTGCTGTGTCAGCCGGGAACTGACAAAAATGTTTGAAGAAAATGTGAGGGGAACGGTGGCACAGGTACTTGATCACTTTCGGCAAACCCCGCCAAAAGGGGAGATAGTGGTTGTAATTGAAGGTCATTAGTCATTGGTCATTGGCCCTTCGGGCGTCATTGGTCATTGGAAATCGTTAAAGATCGTTAAGGGGTGCTTTAGAACATACTTTATGACGAAAAAGAAGGTTATCTTCAAACAGTCATAAAATTCGCTGCCATGATGGAATATGCTAAAGTTATTTTGCCCAAGGTTACTTTCAGTAAGTTCCTGTTCCGGAAAGAGTTGTTCAAATGCCTCAAATGGATGAAGCCTTCCGAAAGGAGTGAATTCAAAAGCTGGTGCCAGCGTAGCTTCAGTCATCAATATCCTGATGTTTTGAACGAAGCATTTGACAATCAGTTGGCCTAAGAAAGAACTTACTGTCCACAGATTACACAGATTTGCACGGATAAAACCGGTCATTAGAAATCTTCTGTTGTGTACTTTGTGCCTGTTGTGGCAGAAAAACACCAATTCTCACATCTTTTTCTATCTTTCCCCCATGAAAAGAATAGTATCCTTCAGCATTGCGCTGTTTCTGGCGCTTTCTTCAGTCAGTGCTTCGGAACTGACCGATTTTCTGAAACATCAGCCTTCTGTTAAGCGTTTTGAGGTAGTTCAGTCGCCCCGGGAATTCAGGGAAAAAGTGGTGGCTTACATCATCCAGCCTCTTGACCACCGGCACCCGGAGGCTGGTCAGTTCCTTCAGCGGGTGTTTATTTCTGAAAAATCACCGGAAAAGCCTGTTGTTTTGGTTACTGAAGGCTATGCGGCTGATTATGCCGCCAGTCCGAGGGCAAGTAACGAACTATGCCCCCTGCTGGATGCCAGTCTGGTGGTTGTGGAACACCGCTATTTCGGCAAGTCATGGCCCGACTCCATTGACTGGCAATACCTGACGGTTGAAAATGCCGCCGGCGACCACCACGCGGTGGTTCAGCTGCTGAAACCATATTTCTCCGGACAATGGGTTAATACCGGTATCAGCAAGGGCGGACAAACGGCATTGCTGCACCGGGTTTTTTATCCCGACGATGCAGACCTGACCGTGTCGTATGTGGCCCCGGTCAATTATGGGGTGGAAGACGGCCGGCATGAGCCTTATATTGCCAAAGTCTCGGGCTCAAAAGAAGACCGGAAGAAAGTTAAGGCGTTTCAGCGGGAAATTCTGAAACGGCGCAATCAGCTGATGCCCCTGTTTGAGAAGTTTACCACGGAGAAAAAGATGGTTTTTCCTGCGCCCCTTCCTGAGATTTTCGATTACAGCGTCCTCGAGTTTAGTTTTTCCTTCTGGCAGTGGGGAAATGACCCGGAACAGATTCCGGCATTGTCGGCCTCTGACGATGAAGTTTTCAAATACTGGATGAAGGTTTCCTCGCCGGATTACTTTTCCAAAGGGGAACTGGAGCGGATCGGTTCATTCTTTGTGCAGGCGGCGAAAGAGCTGGGGTATTACGGGTACGATACAAAACCTTTCAGGAAACTGTTGACCATCAGGACAGCCAAAGGTTATTTGACGGAATTATTTCTGCCGGAAGGTTTCCGGACTGCTTTTGATCCCAGTTCAGCCGTAAAAACCCAGAAATTTCTGAATACGACTGATTTGCCGGTGATTTTTATTTACGGGAAGAATGATCCCTGGTCGGCGACAGGGGCTGTAATTCCGAAGAAAAGTTCTGTTCTGAAGATCGTGCAGGAGGGGGGCAGTCACCGCACGCGGATCGGTAATCTGGATGAGGAGAACAAACAGTTGGTAATGGGCAAGATCAGGGAAACCATCAGGGTATTGGTTACGGAAAAAGTTCAGTAAAAATATTTTTCACCTTATGGTTCAATATTAAAACTATTGTTATACCTTTGCACCGCAAAATAACACTGCGGGGTGGTCCGCCAGCTGGCGGACGTTGGGCTCATATCCGCCAGCTGGCGGGCACAGGTTCGAGTCCTGTCCCCGCTACCAAGAA
>DAIDJX010000351.1 GCA_027451165.1 Prolixibacteraceae bacterium
ATTCAGCATCAGCTTATCTTCACCAAATAGGTAATAACAGCCGGTATACATTGGGGGCACAGGCATTGCAAAAAAAGATTGACGCCCGTCATTCTGAATAAATTTTTAAAAAAAGTCTGTCTTTTTGCTGACTTTTGAGCTCTTTAAAACCATTAATCAGTAGAGAGGATGATGGCGAATTGGGTAAGAAATCAAAGCCGGAAAAAAGATAACAGGTTAAACTACAAATCATTCCCATTAGGATTCATTGCGATAACCTGTCCCCCAGAACCCAAAGTAAGAGCCCGGTCTGAAGAGGCCGGGCTTTCGATTACCTGTCGTCCGTTTCCTGGTTACCGGAGTCTTCTGTTGTACCTGATCTCTCTTTCCAGCGGAATGCGGATTCCCAGTTCCACACGGGAGCCGGCATTGAAGGAATGGCAAAGCTTAATGACACCCCACCTGAAAGGATAAATGCCAATACCCAGGTCTTTCCGGGCATGTTTGAACCCCCCGCGCTGAAAATATCCCCTGGTGGTAAAAAAGTCTATCCCGCCATAGATGTAAGCAAAATCGTATATAGTGATGGTTGGGCCCATGACAATTGCCGGAGATGGAGGGTTCAGTTCCACCATCACAAACATTCCGTACCGTTGACCGATAAAATTGTTAACAGAGGTGCTGAGGGTATATTTTTCATACTTGTTGTCGAAGATATAACCCAATCCTATATCCAAAGTGTTCAGGAATTTCTGATTTCCCCTGTAAATTACCCCATCCCTGCTGGTTTGCGCATTACTCTGCATGGCAATTTGTACCAGGATGAGCATCAGGATGGAATATTTCTTCATGCTTAAGGTGAAATAGTCACGCAAATATACAACATATTGTAATTTTTCAGGATATTGACCTGAAAATGAAGGCTGCAATTCTGACTCCATGTCGGCTGCTGAATTTCTTTCTTTAATTTTATTTGTTACTTTTGACCATATTAACTAAAATTTATGAGCAGCGGCAATTTTAAGTCCTGGTTGGCTCTTCCGGCAGTTGTGCTGTTGTCATTGATCCTGTCTTCCTGCGGGGATGCCCTGCGGCAACTTACCTATATCCATGATGTCAAAGTTGATTCTGTTTATCCGCGTACTGCCCTTCCTGATCCCTACCGGATACGCCCGAATGACCAGTTATACATCAGCGTGGTGGGAGAGGACAAAGAAAACATTGATTTCTTTAATGTAAGTACCACTAACATCGGAGGTAATTTCAGCGCCGACCTGCTGACTTACCTGGTGAACGAAAAGGGAAACATAACTTACCCAATGGTAGGTGATGTTTATGTGGAAGGGTTGACGTTACTTGAAATCCGGGACAAGATTCAGTTGGAAGTGGATAAGTTTGTAATGAAAACATCCGTAATGGTCAGGTTGGCCAACCGGACTTTCACCGTTCTGGGAGACGTCAATAACGGAGGGCTGATCATGATGCCCAAGAACCAGTATACCATTTTTGAAGCTTTAGGGGCTGCAGGAGGCGTTTCAGATTACGGTAACCGAAAGAATATCAAGCTGTTAAGAGAAACGCCGCGAGGGACTAAAGTGGTCTCTATCGATCTTACCGATGATGATCTGCTTACTTCGGAGTACTATTACATACTTCCCAATGATGTCATTGTCGTGGAACCCGGCAAATTTCGGGTTTATGAGACACGGATCGTTCCCTGGCTCAACCAGGCCACCTTTGCCGCTTCACTTTTATCCACTGCTTTTCTTGTGTTGAACCTGATCCTGAAGTAATGGAAACTGCAAATCCCGAAATTCAACAGAACCAGACCGTTCAGGAAGAATTGCCCATCTTCAACTACAAACGGCTGGTCAGCGAGCTGATTTCCAAATGGTACCTTTTTGCCTTTTCCCTGGTACTGGGACTTTCCGGGGCATGGTTGTACAACCGTTACACCACGACCATTTATGCGATGAAAAGCAGTGTCATGATCCAGGAAGAAGGTTCCAACTCCTTTATTACCCAGAACAGCGGATTCACGGGTGAAGCGCTGAGGGGCTTCGGAACTTCCTACCAGGGGATTTCCAACCAGATGATCATCCTGAAATCAAAACCGGTTGTAACACGCGCCATCAGGGAGCTGGGATTTGAGGTGAGTTACTACAACAAGGGCAGGTTGTCAGAAGCTGAAGTATACCTGGATGCTCCCTTCCGGGTGATCTGGGATCCCTCTCATCCACAAATGATCGGGACCAATTTCAACCTGACCATCCATCCCGACCTTACAATGAACCTGACCATGGAAATGGAAGGCGCCGGGGTTTATGATTTTGTAAAGGAGGAATGGGCGGGAAATGCTGGCATCATGTCCTTTGAAAAGAAAATTGTTTCAGGAGAAATGGTCACCAAACCTGGCTATTTCAGTTTTAAAATTGTATTGCGGGAAAACTTCCATCCTACGGTGGATGATTTTTTCTTTTTCCATTTTTCCAGAATACCAGACCTGGTAAACTCCTACCGGTCACGCATGACAGTCAGCATGCAAGACTGGGAAACATCGATCGTTGATATCACCTTAAAAGACTACCATTGTCGTAAAGGGGTTGATTTTCTGAACAAACTGGTTGATGTTTACCGGCTCGACAATGTGGAAAAGAAGAACCTCCAGGCCGATCAGACCATCACTTTTATTTCTGACCTGCTTGAAAATGTCAGCGATTCACTGGGAGTGGCTGAAAGAGAACTGCTGAGCTACCAGGCCAGGAACAGGATCGTCAACATTTCAGCCCAATCCGGCCAGTTGCTGTCTCAGATGAACGAGGTAGACCAAAAGAGAAACGACCTGGATACGCAGAACAAGTATTACAAATACCTGAAAAAGTATATTCTGGAGAACCAGGATATCGGTTCCATCCTCGTACCGTCTTCGGTGGGCATTAATGATGCCTTACTGACCGGCTTGCTGAACCAGTATAATGAGCTTTCCGTCGAAAAAGCAAAAATGTCGAGTGTCAAAAACTCCCTGAAGCTGACCCAGTTGGAGAATCAACTGGAAAACCTGAAGAAAGCCATGATGGAGAACATTGATAACATCATCAGTCAGACTTCTCAGGCGTTATCTGACCTTGAATACAAAACACAGGAAGTGGAGGCGCAGGTGAAAAAACTTCCGGAGACGGAGAGAGACCTGATGAATATCCAGCGAAAATTTGACCTGAGCAACAATACCTATACTTTCCTGCTGGAAAAATTGTCGGAAGCCCAGATCGCCAAAGCATCCAATCAGCCTGAAAGCCAGATTG
>DAIDJX010000352.1 GCA_027451165.1 Prolixibacteraceae bacterium
TCCCCCTTTTCAACGCATCTACGCCTTTTTTATTCTGATGATACGTTTCTATCCCGCTTTTGGGAAAATAATCCCTGTTTAACTGCTTCAGCGGTACATTAAAACACTCTGTTTGGGACGTCTGTTACCCGGGTCCTTACCTTTTCCTGACTATTTTTATTACTATATTGCACCAATAAATTGTGTGTTGAAATCTTTTGCCTGTGATCTGATCAACATGACAAAACATTCAAACCGGATTGAAATACTTACCTGATATTTCTCCATAACCAAAAAATTCAAGTGATGATGATTTTACCAAGTTTTACCAAAAAAACCGGTCTGTTGTTTCTGGTGATGCTGTTTGCGGTTGACAACTCTTATGTGGAAAAAATATAAACTACAGAAAAAAAATATGAAACTCGTTACAACGATTATCTTATTCTCCTTGTTGTATTTGCCGGCAACCTATGCCTCAAAACCAAAAATGCCGGATATGTATAAAGGCATTGAATTCCCAATGCCCCGGGTACAGGAGCCGGTTTTTAAAAAAAACAGGGTTTCGATCACCGACTTTGGGGCAAAAAGCGGTGGGCAGGAGCTTTGCACACAAGCATTTGCCAGCGCGATTGACGCCCTTTCCCTGAAGGGCGGAGGCAAACTGGTCATTCCCCGTGGCACCTGGCTTACCGGCCCCATTACCCTGAAAAGCAACATTGAAATATATTCCGAAGCAGGAGCGCTCGTTATCTTCAGCAAGAACAAGGATCTTTACCCCCTGGTGGAAACCAGTTTTGAGGGTCTTGATTCCTGGCGATCAACTTCCCCGATCAATGGACGCGGACTGGTGAACATTGCCTTTACGGGACAAGGGGTGTTTGACGGCTCAGGGGAAGCATGGCGACAGGTAAAGAAAGAAAAACTAACAGAATCGCAGTGGAAAAGCCTGGTGGCATCTGGCGGGATTGTCAGTGCAAATGGCAAAACCTGGTACCCGTCCCTGCAATTTCTGGAAGGGGAAAAACTGGCTGAAATGAATGTTCCCAGGTCGCTGAAAACAAAAGAGGAATTTGAAAAAATCAAAGATTTCCTTCGGCCGGTGATGGTCAGCCTGATTTCCTGCAAAAATGTGCTCTTTGACGGTCCTACCTTTCAAAATTCTCCAGCCTGGAACATCCACCCCCTGATGTGTGAAAATCTGACGGTCAGGAACCTGACGGTCAGGAATCCCTGGTACTCCCAGAACGGCGACGGTATCGATATAGAATCATGCAAAAATGTCCTTGTCTACGATTGCAATTTTGATGTGGGTGATGATGCCATCTGTATTAAATCGGGCAAGGACAAAGATGGCCGCGACCGGGGTATTCCCAGTGAAAACCTGATCATTAAAAAATGTGTGGTTTATCACGGCCATGGCGGAGTAACCGTTGGCAGCGAAATGTCGGGCGGCGTCCGGAACATGCACGTGTCCAACTGCACCTTTATCGGTACGGATGTCGGACTTCGTTTTAAAAGCAACCGTGGCCGTGGAGGGATTGTGGAAAATATCTACACTTCGGATGTGGAAATGATGAACATTCCTACCCAGGCCATTTCATTCAACCTGTTTTACAGCGGCCGTTCGGCTTCTGAAGATCTGGAAGCAGATGAAAACGGGGAAATTCCTGCACTCCTTCCTGTCACGGAAGAGACCCCGCAATTCAGAAATATCACCATCCGCCGGGTCAACTGCAAGGGTGCACTTCAGGCCATACAACTGCAGGGGCTTCCGGAAATGAACCTGAAAAACATTCTGATGGAAGATATTCAGATGGAGGCAGATAATGGTCTTGTCGCTACCGATGTCAATAATCTTCAGGTTAAAAATCTGATCCTGAAAGTGAAAAAAGCAATACCCGTCAAACTGGAAAACAGTTCCGCAGTGACCATCGATGGCCTGACCTCATCAGCTCCGGGTTCTCTCCTGTTTCAGATATCAGGAATCAGAACCGGCCTTATCCTTCTTAAAAATGCGAATGAATCTCTCACCGACAAGAATGTTGCGGTCAGTAAAGAAGTACCGGCAGGAATGATCAGTTTTGAAAAGTAAATTTCAAAACTATTCTGTCCTGGTCTTGCTTGGCGTAAGTTTAGTTTCCCTCCTCATTTCGAAGATATCAGTGTCAATGGAATAGTCATTGATCAGGTGCTTGCAGAAATAATCAGCTTTCAGCCAGAAGAAGTATTCATCGTAGTTGGCGTATCCATGTCGCTGCCCGGGCATCATAAAGAAATCGAACCGTTTTTTGGCAGCGATCAGGGCATTGGCCATCCGTATGGTATTCCCCGGATGGACATTGTTGTCGATATCCCCGGTAACCAGTAACAACTTGCCTTTGAGATTCTTAGCCAGCTCGGTATTCTTCTCAATCTCATATACGAATTTTGATTCACCGCTGTCAGCGACAATTTCCTTAACCCCATGGTGTTTCTCACTCCACCAGCGGTTGTAAATATTGTTCTCATGGTTTCCGGAGGAAGAAACAGCAACTTTGTAAAAATCAGGATATTGCATCAGGGCTGCTGTCGACATGAACCCTCCGCCGGAATGACCGGTAATCCCCACTTTTTCGATGTCAATGTATTTATACCGGTCGGCCAACTGCTCAACCACATATTTCTTATCGGCCAGACCATAGTCGCGAAGATCATTGTATCCGTAATTGTGGTACCATTTGGAACGGTCGGGATGCCCGCCGCGGTTTCCAAGCGTAATGACAATAAAACCGAGCTGGGCCATCCGGTCGGTGCGATCCATGGCAGCGGAAAAAGAAACATTGACCGCTTCCGTTTGAGGTCCTGGATATACGTACTCAATGATTGGATATTTCTTTGTCGAATCAAAGTCAAAAGGTTTGTACATCACCCCATAAAGATCGGTCACCCCGTCGGCAGCTTTTGCCGTAAATGGCTCAGGGAAACGATAACCTGCAGCCATTAAGCCTGTAAGATCAGTGGTTTCCAGATCCATTACTTTTTTCCCGAAGTTGTCGCGAATTTCCGATACCGGCGTGGTATTCACCCGCGAGTACGAATTGATAAAATACCGGTAGGAATCACTCATCATGGGTCGGTTACAGAAATTTCCCGGATCGAGCAGGGTAAGTCCTGTTCCGTCAAGATTAATTTTATAGGTATGCAGATAATAGGGATTTTCATTCGTTTCCCTACCATTCGCAGTAAAATACAGCACCCTGTTTTTTTCGTCAAC
>DAIDJX010000353.1 GCA_027451165.1 Prolixibacteraceae bacterium
CAGGGCTCTGCTTGGCAGTCTGACCGGGCAAAAACTGGAAATTCAGGAAATTCACCGCTTCACCAACCAGATGATGCTGATTCATGGCCATTATTTCTGGAATATATTCAGCCTGTTTGGGGAACTGAAAACAGGATTGGCGAAGTGCATCAAAGAGTTCAACATTCAGCCTGAATCGATTGGCATAGATACCTGGGGAGTGGATTATGCGTTGGTGACCAAAGACGGCCATCTTGCCGGTATCCCGTATGCATACCGTGACAGCCGCACCAATACCAGTATGGAAGAGTTTTTTGCGCTCCTCCCCAAAAAGGAGACTTATATGCTCAGCGGCATCCAGTTTATGCAGTTCAACACCCTGTTCCAGCTCTTTTCTGCATACCAGTCTGGTCACGAGGCGTTGAAAATTGCCGACAGCATGCTTTTTACGCCGGATGCCCTGAATTTCCTCTTTACAGGTATCCGGAAAAACGAGTACACCATTGCCAGCACCTCACAGATGCTCAAAGCAGGTAAACCTGAATGGGAATACCAGTTGATGGATGTTGCCGGAATTCCGCATAGCCTGGTGGAAGAAATTATCCTTCCGGGAACCCTGTTGGGGAATCTGTTGCCGGAAGTATGCCAGGAAACCGGCAGCGAACCCATTCCCTGTATTGCGGTGGCCTCACATGACACAGCCTCTGCGATCGTTTCTGTTCCGGCTGATGATGGCACCTGGGTTTATATCAGTTCCGGAACCTGGTCACTGATGGGCGTAGAAAGCCCGACCTCCCTGGTTTCGGAAGAGACCCTCGAATTGAATTTCACCAATGAAGGAGGTGTTGACGGCACCACCCGTTTTCTGAAAAATATAATGGGACTATGGCTGATTCAGGAGTGCAAACGCAAATGGGACGGAGAAATGGCCCTTTCCTGGAGCGACATTGTGGAGATGAGCCAATCAGTGCCTCCATTTGTCAGCCTTGTAGATCCAGACCATCCTTCTTTTCTGAACCCGTCAGATATGCCGGAAGCCATCCGTGAATTCTGCCGTCGCACAGGGGAACCCGTTCCTGAAACTCCTGCGGCTATTTCCCGCTGCATATATGATAGTCTGGCCATGAAGTACCGGTACACCCTGGAGCAGATTGAAAAGGTCATCCGCAAACCGGTGGAGAAAATCCACATCATCGGTGGAGGTGCCAACAACCGCTTTCTGTGCCAGCTGACTGCCGATGCTACCGGATTGCCTGTTCTCGCAGGGCCTGTCGAAGCCACTGCCATCGGCAATATTCTGATGCAGGCCCGGGGAATGGGCTATGTGGAATCGCTGAAAGAAATGCGGCTGATCGTTTCCGGATCGTTTGACCCGGTTCAATACCTGCCTTCAGGATCGACCAACTGGGATGTGCCGTATGAAAGGTTTAAAAAACTGATAACGGCTTAGTTTCCTCAGAAGAACAACAAATCCGCTCCCCCTCTCTCCGCCAGCTGGGGGAAGGGGGCTTAGGGGTGTGAGGTCATTGGCGGGCTTCAGGCCGGGGGTATGTATGCTTAAAACCAGTTTTTCTTTCTGAACAGGATAAATCCGAAAGCTGAGAAAAGCAGGGAAATCAGCAATATGAGGTAAAACGACCACTTATAGTCCGACAGGTTATTGGGTACATTCATCCCGTATAAACTTGCAATCAGGGTCGGGATCATCAGGATGATGGAGATGGATGCCAACTGCTTCATGACAACGTTCAGGTTGTTTGAAATGACGGAAGCGTAGGCATCCATCATCCCCGCCTGGATATCGGAGTATATCTGCGCAGTCTCCTGAGCCTGTTTGTTTTCAATAATCGCATCCTCCAGCAAATCTTCATTCATCTCGCTGATGGCGTAATGTTTGGAATTTTTGATCTTGCTCAGCACCATTTCATTGGCCTTGATGGAGGTGATGAAGTAGACCAGGCACTTTTCCATTTTCAGTAACTGGTTCAGCTCCTCATTTTTAATCGACAATTCCAACTCTTTCTCAATCTGAGCAGTTTGTTGGTTGATCTGTTTCAGGTACTTCAGGTAGATTTTCGCGGAACGGAGGAAAAGTTTCAACACGAAATTGAGCACATCGTTTACCTGGGTATACTGTTCCCGGTACAGGGATGGCTGCTCTGTAGGCAAAACCTCGTTGGGCGAACCGCAGATGGTAACCGTTTGCTTTTCAGTAATGAAAATTCCAAGCGGGATGGTCTGAAACGGCAACCCGTTGTTCATGTTGGCAATGGGTACCCGGAGAATGACCAGCTGGAAATCATCGTCTATTTCGAGACGTGGGCGTTCATCGGGGTCAAGGATATCGTTGAATATGTCTTCGGGAACACTGAATTCACTCCGGATGTATTCAATTTCATCGGGTGTCGGATTGGTAACATTGATCCAGCTGTTTTTTACAGCTTTCGGAAGTTCAAAATAACCTCCCAGACTTTTAAAGATTTTAATCATGCTGGTGCCTCCTTTTTAACGGTGAGAGGCACACGAATGGCCCCTAACCGTTGGTTATTGCTTTTAACTCCTGTCTATGACACGGGCCATCATCCATAACTAAGATTTATTAGATTTTTAGGATTTCAGTATTTAATAAAATCACTATGAATTGCGGCAAAGGTAGAAATTTGATTGTTCCGGTGAACATTGGCTTCCTTTTTTTTTGAAATTATTTGCATGTTCACTCACCGGGTGACTACACCAGCAAACCCCAAACAGTCACCCGGTGAGTAGCCTGCTGTAATTTTCACTCACCGGGTGACTACACCACTGTCCTGTTTTTTTCTAAATAATTTACTTTGGTTTCAGGACTTTTTGATTTCGGATTTCGGATTGCCGATTTCGGATTGAAAAGCAAGTGTAACCGCAGGCAAATCCGAAATTGTAAATCCGAAATTCGAAATTAAATCATGGAACATCAGGAGTGCACATTCAATAAAATCTACTGGACAACGGATTATTCCCGTTTCCACTACATTGCCGGCAACCGGGATCTGATCGAATCAAAGGTAAAAAAGCTGATCCACGACGTTCAAAGCGGGCTTGATCTGATGCAGTACTGCCCGATCCTGGTCAATAAGCACATGCACATCATAGACGGTCAGCACCGCTTTAAGGCATGCACGCAGATGAAATGGCGGGTTTATTATGTGATTGTTCCGGACATCAAGTTCGCTCAGATTGCCCGGGTGAACAACAACCAGAACCGGTGGAAGAT
>DAIDJX010000354.1 GCA_027451165.1 Prolixibacteraceae bacterium
AAAGAATAGGGTTTGAATGGTATCCGTGTAGTGTTTAAAGTAGTTTTTGGCATCGAACTTTTCAAAGTTCTGCGCTGAAAAATAGAACCCGTCAAACAGGTATTCTCCTTTGGAAACCAATTGTTGCGGTTCAGCACCCCAGTGAATAAATCCGAGATCATTCAAAGAAGCGGCCAGTTTGAGACGATCGCTGACATTCCAGATGGCGCCGAGGTCAATAGCAGCGCCCAGGTTACCCAGGGTATAGTACAACCAGGAGGATTGTTCCCTCATGCCCGACATATCTATTTCCAACCGACTGCTTCCAGGCTTTCTCTTCAGCACCGGTGAAGAAAACAAAACACGGGCATTGGTGCTCAGTACCGAACTGGAGAAATCGGGACTGGTAACGATGGAGGCCAGAAAGCGGTCGGTTCTTACGCCGAATTTACCTTGCAGAATCTTTAAATGAGCGCCCCCGGTAAATTTTTTACTGAATTGCTTGGACAGTCCGAAAGAGAATTCATCGTAGGCAGAACCGTTCAGCGCATAGTGATTCAGGTCGATTGTCCGGGGTTTGTTCTGCTGAAGATCGGCATTGCCATATCTCAGCTCCAGAAATGTCTGGGGATAGGAAAGAACTGCCGTGTATTTCCGGGATAACTGAAATGAAAGATACATCCGGTGCCGGAGCGGCTTTCCGGCAAAAAGCAGACTGATGCCGCCTTCCCCATAGAAGGAGTTGGATTTGCCCAGTTTCTTTTCCATCTTTTCAAAGTCCCAGAAAAGCAGGGTATCCTGCGCTCCTTTGCCCTTGTTGAACATGGTATGAAAGGTAAGTCCGGAGTTGGCAACAGATATACTCAACGCCGGATTGAAAATGACAATGCTCCGGTTGTAGGTATAGGCAGGGTTAAGGGCATTGTTTTGCGGGTTAAGCCCAAGAAAATAGCTGGTCTTGTCCTGGGCAAGGCCGGTGAAAGTCAGGATAAGGAAGAAAAAGATGTAAACAAGATAAGTTCCGGCTTTCATAAGTTCCTACAGGTTTATCCGGGTAAAGCCCACGATTTCCAGTTTCAGGGTCTGGCCGGTATCAAAGTTCACAAAGCCCTGGTTGGTTCCGGAGGTGTTAAAACTGGCTTTGGTGACCAGGTTTTTACAGCCTTTAAGCTTCCTGATCTGGGCGTTGTCTTTATCGACCAGGAATACCGCTTCATAAGGAACGCCTGCAGAGGAAGCCGGTTTGATCTGCATCGGGGAGGTGAACAGTGAATCTATGACTTTGAATCCGGAATCGGTAAAATAAGCCTGAAGGTTCAGCTCGAGGGGAAACTGGTTTTTTACTTTCGTTTGCAGTTTGATCAGCTCCACCGACTCTTCTATTCCTGATAGTTTAGTCAGGTCGAGGGAAGATGTATCCCTGATGCTGATCTGGGAGAGGCTGAAACGCAGGGGAATATCAGCTTCGACCCGCATCACCAGCATATCCTCTTCCCGTATGAAGTTATAACCATTGGGATCATCGGGATTGATGACAATTCCCCCGTCCACCACCATTTTTTGCGGGAATTTGCTGATTAACAGGTCCAGGTTGTTGTTGGGATCGATTTTCAGCACATTTTTGGTGAAGAGGTTGCGGCTGTTCATGGGCGGAGCCTGGATCGACACTGATTTCTGAACCCCGGTGATTTCACTGAAAACTTTGTTGTTAACCACCCCAAGCTGGGTGAAATCGTAACGGAATGGAAACCCAAACTGGTTCAGGAACAGCAGGTCAATAACCGGCTCTGCCAGGTCGAGGCTGATCTGCTGATCGCCGAATGGGCTGGAATCAAACAAATCGATGGTAATGGGATCCATATCGTACTCATAATTCCCCATCTTCCCATAGGCCGATTTAATGTCAAAATTGTACATCTTGACAGTTATGGTTGGCGGCGGTACCAGCTTCGAGGTTGATCTGCCCTTGATCATGTAACCCAGGATAATGGTAAAAATTCCCTTACTGGTTTCCGAAGTGTTGATCCTGAGTTTACTTTTTTCCAGGTTAAGGGTCACTTTATAGTTAGAAGAAACAGGAACAAAATCCAGAAAACGGATATTCTTCCCCTGTGCATCTGTCAGGTTGGGCAGTGTAATGGAAAACCTGGAGTCATAATTCTGCCAGGTCTTAAATTCAAATTCAATCATCCCGGCGTTCAGCATCAGAGAATCGATCTGCTGCTCCAGCAGAAAAGAGTCCAGGTGCATATTGAAGTAAGTGGCCGGGCTTTCAATGGAGATTCCTTTGCCCACCTTTGGCAGTTCAATACTGTCGTTCAGCAAAACCTCGCTTCCGGTTAGCTCCGACAGGAGGTCATCCATAAACAGGGTGTCTACATTCTGTTTGAAACTGACATGCAGAATGCCCTTTCCGTCGGGCCACAGGTAAAGGGAAGAATCTTCATCCGGTTGGAACAATCCGGAAAAAGCAAGTTCTGCTTTGGCCAGGGGCATACCGAATTCCGGAGATAAATTCCATTCCAGATCCTTTACATCCTTCAACTCTTTCATGCAGCCATGAAAGGAGGCTAAAACAGTCAGAACAAGGCATATAATTATAAGCCTTCTGTATTTCACTTGCTAAGTAATTGGTTTTAAGCTTCAAAGATAAACAATTCTTTTACATTTGACATAAATACTCTAAATAAGCTCACTCCGTTTCCGGAAAAATGAATTTTTAGTTTTAGTCAATGTCATTTTTTTTAGCTTTGCTGAATAACAAACTGTTTAATTTTCCACTATGAAAAGCATAATTAGTATTTTGACCATGATTTTGCTGGTGATGACCCTTTCTGCCCAGCGACCGGGGCCTCAGCCACCGCCGGAAACAGGAGAAAAATTTAAACTGGGCATGGCCGGCTATTCTTTTGTCAGGCTGAACAGTCTGGATAAGTCGCTCGATATCCTGAAACGTTGTGATGTTCATTATCTCTGCATCAAAGATTTTCATCTTCCGCTGAACAGCACCGACGAACAAATTGCTGCCTTTCACGCCAAACTGAAAGAAAACGGGGTGACCGGGTATGCAGTGGGTCCCATTTACATGAAATCGGAGAGTGAAATTGACAAAGCGTTTGAATATGCCAAAAAGGTAGGCGTAAAACTGATTGTAGGTGTTCCGGATTATGACCTGCTGCCTTATGTGGACAAAAAAGTTAAGGAATATGGGTTCAATTATGCCATCCACCTGCATGGCCCGGACATCAAG
>DAIDJX010000355.1 GCA_027451165.1 Prolixibacteraceae bacterium
AATGCCCCGGAGGTAAAAAGCCTCCTGGAAGATTTCCCGGCTGTCTTTGCCTGGCTGAACGGGCACGTGCATGTCAGCCAGTTTGCGCATGAAAACGGGGTGAACTATGTGAGTTTCCGGGGAATGGTGGAAAAAGAAGAAAATGCATTTGCGATTGTGTCGGTATTTCAGGATCATCTTGACATTAAGGGATTTGGGAAAGAAGTGAACAGGTCATTGAAAGACGATAACTGAAACTTGAATAAATGAACAAAATAAACCGGAAGGACTACGAACTGCCCGCTGCGACGGCAGAATGGGGCTGGCGTTTTCACCACCTGGGCATTCCCACAGCGGAAATGATTCCGGACGAAGAATACCTTGAGAAATACAAATTTGCCCACGGGGGTTTCCCTACCAGCCCGTTTGGGGTCGAGTGGATGCGGTTTGAAGAGGGTAGCCCGGTCCACGAACTGATCAAAAAAGTGCCTCACCTGGCCTTCGAAGTGGATGACCTGGAAGCAGAGCTGGCCAAACATCCATTTACGGTCATCTCGCCGTTGAGCTCCCCTTCACCCGGCACCAGAGTCATCATGATCGAACACAACGGGGCGCCCATCGAATTAATTGAATTTACCAAGAGCAGAGCAGAGAGCGAGAGCGGAGGGTAACAGCAGGTGAAGCAACAATATAACCTTCAGCGAATGACTAAGAAGTTACACAGTGTCACACAGTGTTCGCACAATGTTCCACAGTGTATGAATGACCAATGACATATGCCGGCAGGCAGATAAATGACGCGCAGGCAAATGACGCCCGCAGGGCAAATGACCAATGACCAATGACCAATGACCAATGACAACTAAAAAAACCACCACCCTCCTTCTCCTGCTCCTCGGCTGGATGCTGCCGGGATGCAACTTCAGCGAAACCTCCGCTCCCCCGCGTCACCGCATCTGGTTCCGTGAGCCGGCGGCCATCTGGGAGGCCACCCTGCCTTTGGGGAACGGGAAAACCGGGATGATGCCCGACGGGCAGATCGCCCACGAGACCATTATCCTCAATGACATCACCCTCTGGTCGGGAGGGGTTCAGGATGCCGATAATCCGGAAGCGGCAAAATACCTCCCGGAAATCAGGAAACTGCTTTTTGAAGGGAAAAACGACAAGGCTCAGGAACTGATCTACAAAACTTTCGTCTGTAAAGGTCCCGGTTCAGGACGTGGTTCAGGGGCGAAAGTCCCTTATGGAAGCTTTGAAATGTTGGGGAAATTACACCTCTGGTTTGATCTGGATACATCAGCAAAACCGGAACATTATGAACGTCAGCTGAATCTTGACGATGCTACCGCCCAAACCCGATTCACCCTGGATGGTACCACCTTTACCAGGGAGTATTTTGTCAGTTTAGCCGGGAAGGTGGGGGTGATCCGGTTGAAAGCCACCAAAAAGGGGGCAATCAACCTTTCGGTCGGGCTGGACCGTCCTGAAAAATTCGCCACAACAGCAGAAGGGAATTTCCTCAGGATGGAGGGTCAGCTGGAAAACGGGACTGACGGAAAGGGAATGCGGTACCAGGCACTGGTTTCGGCGGTCAGCCGGGATGGGAAAGTCTCTGTGGAAGGAAACCGGTTAACCATCCGGGATGCCGGAGAAGCACTGATTTTTGTTTCCACCGATACCGATTTCAAAAATCCCGGGTTTCCTGCATCATCTGAAAAGAACATTCAACTGGCGATGACCGGTAAGTATGCATCGTTGAAGAAGGCGCATGTGGACGAATATCATAAATATTTCAACCGGGTTTCCCTGCAGCTTTCTTTAAATCCGGAAAGGGAAAAACTGACCACTCCTGAAAGGCTGGTGGCATTCGCCAAAGATCCCGATGACAACGGACTGGTGGATCTCTATTTCCAGTATGGCCGTTATCTCCTGATCAGCAGCGCCCATGCGCAGGTATTGCCGCCCAACCTGCAGGGCTTATGGTCAAAAACCGTCCAGACTCCCTGGAACGGGGATTATCACCTCAACATCAATGTGCAGATGAATCACTGGCCGGCAGAAATTACCAACCTCCCGGAGCTGCACCGCCCCCTGATTGAGCTGACTAAAAGTCTGGTCGCTCCGGGGGAAAGAACTGCGCAAATGTTTTACAATGCCGGAGGCTGGGTGGCCCATATGATGACCAACGTCTGGGGATTTACAGCGCCGGGGGAGCATCCCTCCTGGGGCGCCACCAATACCGGCGGTGCGTGGCTTTGTGCCCACCTTTGGGAACATTTCGACTACAACAGGGATTCCGCGTACCTCAGAGAAATTTACCCGGTGCTGAAAGGATCCGCACAATTCTTTCTGGACATGCTGGTCAGGGAGCCAAAATACGGCTGGCTGGTCACGGCGCCCACCACTTCCCCGGAAAATGCTTTTCTGATGCCCGGAACCAAAAAACCGGTCAACATCTGCATGGGATGTACCATGGACAATCAGTTGATCCGGGAATTGTTCGGGAACACCATTCAGGCTGCGGAAACAATGGGCATAGATGCTGATTTTGCAGCCAAACTGGCAGAGGCCTCCCGTCAGTTGCCTCCCAACCGGATCGGCAGTGACGGCAGGCTGATGGAGTGGCTGGAAGAATATGAAGAACAGGATCCCCATCACCGGCACACTTCCCACCTTTACGGATTGCATCCGGGAAACCAGATCACCCCGGACGGAACCCCGGAACTGGCTGATGCAGCCCGGAAATCGCTGGTGGCCAGAGGAGACGGCGGTACCGGATGGTCACGCGCCTGGAAAATCAACTTCTGGGCCCGGCTTCATGACGGGAACCATGCCTTCACCCTGCTGAAAAACCTGCTGGAACCGGTTTATGATATCGATTTCAATTATTCCAACAAGGGCGGCACCTACCCCAATCTCTTTTGCGCCCATCCTCCCTTCCAGATGGATGGCAACTGGGGAGGATGTGCGGGGATTGCAGAAATGTTCCTGCAGAGCCATGCCGGCTATATTCATCTGATCCCTGCCCTGCCCGACCAGTTCAATAGCGGGTCGTTCACCGGTTTGAGGGCCAGGGGAGGTATGATTGTTTCCGCAGAATGGACGGATAAAAAACTCAAAAAAGCGCTGTTCGTTGCAGAAAATAACGGGAAATTCTCAATCAGAATCCCGGACGATGTTTCAGACTTTCAAACCA
>DAIDJX010000356.1 GCA_027451165.1 Prolixibacteraceae bacterium
GAAGGAACAAAAGTCATCTCTTCCCAGGGATATACAACGGATTGCGGATCCGCTTTTCCGGATGGAGGTGTGCTGACCGTCTTCCACCTGAACAGGTAATAGAAGGTCGGTTCATTCCAGCCATTGGTGAGGATAAACACATCCCCGGGGCTAACCAGCACAATACCTCCTTCGGTAACCGGTGTTCTGATGCCGTTCAGGTTGACATCCAGGATCCCTTCCTTCACAATCACCATTTCTTCGTAACCCGGCTTCTTCAGAACAGAAGAACCAGACCCGGACAAAGCGCCGGTAACAACTTCAAGCTCCCGGAAAACCGTGGTGGATCCTTTCAAAAGGGTTTGCACTGTTCCGGAAAGCAACTCCGGAACAGAAACCTCTTCCCAGGGATAAACTTTTGAAACCAATTTTCCCTGTGCTCCGGCAAAGAACACGATGCTCATAAAATACAGCAAACCAAATAGTATTTTCATATTACTGATTATCTTAGTTCCACGGTAAAGTAAATCATTTTTCAGAATATGTGCTATTTTTGAATGCCACTGATAAACCGATAAATCAACATAAACTATGAAAGAAACCAACCGGAGGGATTTTTTCAGGAAAGCAGTAATGGGAGGCATAGGGATAGGATTCCTGATAGACTCGCAGAATGTTGCTGCCGATGTGGAATACACCACTCAGAAAGTAAGCAGATCCTCTGCACCCTCTTCTCTGAAAATTACCGATTTGCGCATTGCCAATACCGAAGACGGGCCCATCCTTAAAATTTATACCAACCAGGACATCAATGGAATTGGTGAAGTCAGGGATATTGCCGATCCCCGCTACGCGCTGATGCTGAAAAGCCGGATTCTCGGGCTGAATCCCTGCAATGTGGAGCAGATATTCAAGGTGATCAAACAGTTTGGAGGTCATGGCCGCCAGGGCGGCGGGGTTTCCGGAGTGGAGATGGCGCTTTGGGACCTGGCCGGGAAAGCTTATGGGGTGCCGGTTTATCAGTTGCTGGGTGGTAAATACCGCGACAAAATCAGACTGTATGCCGACACGCCCTCGTCACCTGACCCGGCTGTTTATGCCCAACGCATGAAAAGGCGCATGGAGCAGGGTTTTACCTTCCTGAAAATGGATTTTGGCATCGGCCTTATCAAAAACATCACAGGAGCGCTGGTGGGGGAGAAATTCTGGCAGGGACAGTCGGAGTGGGACCAAAGCCGTCCAGGAAACCTCAGCAATACCAAACATCCCTTCACTTCGATCCAGATCACCGACCTCGGTCTGGAAAAATTAACGGAATATGTACACCAGGTCAGGGAGATTGTGGGATATGAAGTTCCCCTGGCAGCAGACCATTTCGGGCACTTCGACACCAATACCGCCATCCGGCTCGGTCACGCAGTGGAAAAATACCAGTTGGCATGGCTGGAAGATATGGTTCCCTGGTTCTACACCGAAAAATGGAAGGAAATCACACAGGCCATCAACACTCCAACTTTGACCGGCGAAGACATCTTCGGAAAAGAAGAGTTTAAGAAGCTGGTGGATACCCATGCCGTTGACATGATCCAGCCCGACCTGGCTACTGCAGGGGGCATACTGGAGACCAAGAAAATAGGGGATTATGCCGAGGAAAACGGAGTGGCCATGGCGCTTCACATGGCCGGAACACCAGTGTCGATGATGGCCAATGTCCATTGCGCTGCGGCCACCCAGAACTTCATTGCCCTGGAACATCACGATGTCGATTCTGAATATTGGGAAGACTATGTGATTCATGAGCAACACATCAACGACAAGGGCTTTGTGAATGTTCCCGATAAACCCGGACTGGGCATCGAACTGAATGAAGAGGTGGTCAAAAAGCACCTGAAAAAGGATGAAAAACTTTTTGGCCCGACGGAGGAGTGGAACAACCGGAATTCGTGGGACAGAACGTGGAGCTGAGCTTTTTTTGTCTTAAGTCTTAAATTGATTCCAGATTCCACTATTTCGGATTTCGGATTTCGGATTTTTGATTTCGGATATAAAAGCAAAATGGTCCGCAGGCAAATCCGAAATCAAAAATCCGAAATCCGAAATAGTACAAACCCATTCACCCTTCAAACAACGCCGTTATCCCCGGGAAAACCGTTCTCAAATCCTCTGGCATTATTGGTCGCATCCACTTTGATCCGCCGCCTTTTATTCTTTTTCCCGTAGCCATATCCGGTATAGCCGTACCCGTAAGAATCGCCGTAGCCATAACCATATCCGTAACGGTAACCGTTGACATAACTGAGAACATAGCCGGGGAAGAGACCTCCGGAGGTTTTGATCGCGTTGATCACAATCCCTACCCCTCTCAATTTAAAGGATTTAATCTCGTCAAGCGCCTGTTTGAGCAGACTGCGGTTGGTATAGCTGTCACGAATGACGAACACGGTGGAATCAATCTGATCGGCAATCTGGAAAAGGTCGGTCACATAGCCAATGGGGGCTGAGTCAATGATGATCACGTCATACAATTCCTTCAATTCCCGAAGGAGATCAGCCACTTTACTGTCCATCAGCATTTCGCCCGGATTCGGGGGGATGGGTCCCGCCGGGATAATTTTGAGATAAGGGTGCTTTGTTTTAAAGGTGATTTCCTCCAGTCGATCATGCCCCAGGATATAGGAAACTACCCCCCGCCTGGCATCAAAGCCGAAGTTTTCATTGATTTTTGAATTCCGGAGGTCAAAATCAACCAATACGGTTTTCTTCTTGGTCAATGCATACGAGGAAGCAATGTTGACACTCGTATAGGTTTTCCCTTCGCCCGGTGAAGTGGATGAAACCGCAATAATTGGTTTGACCTTACCCTTGGTCATCAGGTCCAGTTTTCCCCTCATACTGCGATATGCTTCACTATCCGGACTGTTGGGTTTGTCAAGTACCGGAGTATCCGATCTTTCCTTGGTTTTATTAAAGAAAATAAGGTTCAGAATGGGCAGGCTGGTCAGTATCTCCACGTCTTCCCTGGAAATCACTTTCTTATTAAAAAGCACAATAATCAGCACAAAAATGGCAGGTGGTACAATGCCTGCAAATAGACCATACGAATACGCCTTGTTTTTCTGAGGCCCGACAATCCCCTGACATTCT
>DAIDJX010000357.1 GCA_027451165.1 Prolixibacteraceae bacterium
CCGGCTTCGGCGGGAGTTCAAGGTGGAATGCAACCAGGGGGCGCCCCAGGTGGCCTACAAGGAGGCCATCACCCGGCCGGTGGAACTGCGGGAAGTCTTCAAGAAGCAGACGGGAGGACGCGGTAAGTTTGCCGACATCATCGTTCGCATCGAGCCTGTGGAGCAGGGGGTGACCGGACTGCAGTTTGTAGACAGCGTGAAAGGGGGCAATATTCCCAGGGAGTATATCCCTTCGGTGGAGAAAGGCTTCAGGGAGTCACTGGCCAACGGGCCACTGGCTGGTTACCCGGTCGACGGGCTGAAGGTGACCCTACTCGACGGCTCTTTCCACGCGGTCGACTCCGACTCGCTCTCCTTTGAGATCTGTGCCAAGCAGGCTTACCGGAGTGCTGCACCCAAGGCCGGCCCCAAACTGCTGGAGCCCATTATGAAAGTGGAGATTGTCACCCCTGATGAATACATGGGCGACATCATCGGCGATCTGAACCGCCGCCGGGGCAATGTCACCGGCATGGAATCCAAATCGGGGGCACGGGTCATCCATGCCCTGGTGCCTCTGTCCGAACAATTCGGTTATGTGACGGTGTTGAGAACCCTCTCCTCGGGCCGCGCGACCTCTTCCATGGAATTCAGCCATTATGAGGAGGTGCCTCGCAACCTGGCAGAGAAACTGCTCGCCGAAATCAAGGGAAAAACAGACTTATTAGCATAAAATTTAATCATTTTCTCATTATGAGTCAGAAAATCAGGATCAAACTGCAATCGTACGACCACAATCTTGTGGACAAGTCGGCTGAGAAGATCGTCAAGACGGTTAAGACGACCGGAGCAGTGGTGAGCGGGCCCATTCCGCTTCCTACCCACCGGCGCGTTTTTACTGTATTGCGGTCGACCTTTGTGAATAAAAAATCAAGGGAACAGTTTCAGCTTTCCTCTTACAAGAGACTGATCGACATTTACAGTTCAACGGCAAAAACCATCGATGCGCTGATGAAGCTTGAGCTGCCCAGCGGTGTCGAGGTGGAAATCAAAGTGTGATAATTAATAAAAAGTAGTCGTAAAATGGCTGGAATTATTGGAAAAAAAATCGGAATGACATCCGTATTCAGTGTTGAGGGGAAAAACATCCCATGCACTGTGATTCAGGCCGGACCCTGTGTAGTCACGCAGGTAAAGACGGTCGAAAAAGACGGCTACCACTCTCTTCAGCTTGGCTTTGACGAAAAGCGGGAGAAGAGCGCAAACAAGGCCGAAGTCGGGCATTTTAAAAAGGCCGGCACAACGCCGAAGCGGAAAGTGGTAGAATTCAAAGACACCTTCAGGGAGCATTTTGAACTTGGAGATGTGATCAACGTAGACATTTTCCACGAAAATGATTATGTGGACGTGGAAGGTGTATCCAAAGGGAAAGGATTTCAGGGCGTGGTAAGGCGTCATGGTTTCGGGGGAGTCGGACAGACGACCCATGGCCAGCACAACAGGCTCAGGGCTCCCGGTTCATTGGGTGCTTCATCCTGGCCTTCCCGTGTTTTTAAAGGAATTCGCATGGCAGGACGTATGGGCGGTGACAACCACACCATTGAGAATCTGCTTGTGCTGAAAGTCGTACCTGAACAGAATTTAATTGTGCTCAAAGGATCCGTCCCGGGTGCAAAAGGGTCTTACATTACAATTCGCAAACAATGGAATTAAGCGTATTCAACATTGAAGGAACAGAAACCGGAAGGAAAGTCAGTCTGAATGACGAAATTTTCGGTATTGAGCCCAACGATCACGCCATTTATCTGGATGTAAAACAGTATCTGGCCAATCAACGGCAGGGAACGCACAAATCCAAAGAGCGCGGAGAAGTAGCTGGAAGTACCAAAAAGATCAAACGTCAGAAAGGTACCGGAACTGCCCGTGCAGGGATGATCACCTCACCCACCATCGTTGGCGGAGGCCGTGCATTCGGTCCGCGCCCGAGGGATTACGGATTCAAACTGAACAAAAAAGTGAAACAGCTGGCACGCAAATCTGCATTGGCTTATAAAGCTCTGGAGAACAACATCGTGGTGCTGGAAGATTTCAGCATGGATGCTCCCAAAACAAAAAAGATGGTGGCCATTTCAGAAAAGCTGAAAATCGCTGATAAAAAGTCACTTTTCGTGTTACCCGAAGCAAATAAAAGCATATATTTGTCCTCCAGAAATTTAGAGGAGGTTTCGGTTGTAACTGCTTCAGAACTAACTACTTACCAGATTCTAAACGCCAAAACACTGGTTATTCTGGAAGGTTCAGTGGGAAAAATTGAAGAAGTTTTCAAGCTTTAAGACCATCATACAATGGATATTTTAGTAAAACCAATAGTTACCGAAAAGATGACGGCCCAGGGTGAGCGTTTCAACCGCTACGGATTTGTGGTTCGTCGGCAGGCAACCAAGCTTCAGATTAAGAAAGCGGTGGAAAGCCTGTACAATGTATCGGTGGAGAGTGTGAATACCATGGTATATGCCGGTAAATTGAAATCACGGTTTACGAAAGCCGGGGTGATCAGCGGCAAGACCACTTCCTACAAGAAAGCGATTGTTACGCTGGTGAAGGGAGAAAGTATCGATTTCTACAGTAATATATAATAACAGAAAATGGCAGTAAGAAAGATTAAACCAGTATCACCGGGTCAGAGGCACAAGATCATCAGCGCCTTTGATGCCATTACTGCATCTACGCCTGAAAAATCATTGTTGGAGCCCCTGCGGAAATCTGGTGGTCGCAACAACCAGGGCCGCATGACGATGAGGTATATAGGTGGGGGACATAAGCGGAAATACCGTATCATTGACTTTAAGAGAGACAAGGATGGGGTTTCAGCGGTTGTCGATTCCATACAGTATGATCCGAACCGTACGGCAAACATTGCTCTTCTGGTTTACGAAGACAATGAAAAGAGGTACATTCTGGCGCCCAATGGATTGAAGGCAGGCCAGAAAGTACTCAGTGGCAGCGGTATCGATCCTGAGATCGGGAATTCCCTTCCTTTGGCAGAAATACCTCTGGGAACCTTGGTTCACAACATTGAATTGCATCCCGGTCAGGGAGGCATCATGGCACGTAGTGCAGGCA
>DAIDJX010000358.1 GCA_027451165.1 Prolixibacteraceae bacterium
GCGTAGCCAATGACGCGTAGCCAATGACGCGTAGCCAATGACGCGTAGCCAATGACGCGCGTAGCGCCAATGACTAATTAAATTTTTATCTTTGTTAAAAATCGCTGAGATGTCACTGATCATTGAAGAAAAAGACCTCGAGAAATTCATCATGGTGGGCGATCGTGTGCTGATAAAGCCCAAAAATCCGACCCAACTGACCAACTCCGGATTGATCCTGCCCCCCACTGTGCAGGATAATGAACAAGTGCTGAGCGGATATGTGGTGAAAGTTGGCCCCGGCTACCCCATACCAGCTATGGCCGAAGAAGATGAATTGTGGAAAGCCCAAAGTGAAAAGGTAAAATATGTCCCCCTTCAGGCCCATATTGGTGATCTGGCCATTTATCTCAATAAAAGCGGCTTCGAGATCGAATTCACCGGTGAGAAATATTTCATACTCCCCCACTCCGCCATTCTGATGCTTATCCGGGATGAGACGCTATTTGAATGAGCAGGGAGCATGGCTTTTAGGGCAAAGCTCCGGAGGAGTGGTAATATTTATAGAAATGGCAATACCTCATCAACTCCTGCCGCTGTTTGAAAAACCGCCGGCGTGGAATGCGGAGGGCTGTGGGCATGGAGCGGAGGGCAGAGAGCGGAGAGCGGAGCGTGAAAAATGGATTCCTTGCGACCTGGCGCCTTTGCGGTTTGATTCCGAAATTAAATAATCCGGAATTGTGTCAATCCGAAATCAAAAATCCGAAATCCGAAATAAAGATAAATCCGAAATATTTTTAAATTGCGCTTGAATTTTTCACCATCTAAAATCCGGAATACCATGAAAGTTGCAGCACGAATTGACAGGTTATCAGAATCAGCCACACTGGCTGTCGCACAGAAAAGCAGGGAATTAAAAGCTCAGGGCATTGATGTGATTGGTCTGGGAGTCGGTGAACCCGATTTCCACACACCGGATTTTATCAAGGAAGCTGCAAAAAGAGCCATCGATGACAATTATTCCTATTACAGTCCGGTTCCCGGCTATCCTCAGTTGCTGAATTCCATTGTCAACAAGCTGAAGAGGGATAACAACCTTGACTATCAGCCAGCTCAGATTGTGGTTTCCAACGGGGCCAAACATTCACTGGCCAATGTTTTACAGTCGATTGTCGACCCCGGCGACGAAGTAATTGTACCGGCGCCCTATTGGGTAACTTATGTCGACCTGGTCAATTACTGTGAAGGCGTGAATGTAATCCTGGAAACGACGGTAGAGCATGATTTTAAAATCACGCCTGAACAGCTCGAAGCAGCCATTACTCCCCAAACAAAAGCTTTCCTGTTCAGCAGTCCGAGCAACCCTACCGGCAGTGTGTACACAAAAGAGGAATTACAGGAATTCGCCCGCATTTTTGCCAAATATCCGGAAATCATCATCATTTCCGATGAAATTTATGAACACATCATCTATGGAAAAACCTTCGAGTCGATTGCCCAGTTCCCGGAAATCAGGGACCGGGTGGTCGTTGTGAACGGAGTTTCCAAATCATATGCCATGACCGGTTACCGTATCGGGTTTATTGCAGCCCCCCTGTGGATTGCTAAGGCTTGCAACAAACTGCAAAGCCAATACACTTCCGGGCCCAACTCGGTTGCTCAGATAGCCTCAGTGGCTGCCTTTAACCACGACGGGACGGAAGTCCGGAAAATGGTTGTACAGTTTGAGAAACGCCGCAACCTGGTGCTGTCCATGCTGGCAGAAATTCCGGGGTTGAAAACCAGCAAACCCGACGGTGCCTTTTATGTATTTCCGGAAGCTTCCGCCTATTTTGGCAAAACTGATGGGGAGATGGTGATCCGCAATTCAGACGACCTGTGTTTTTACATCCTCAGCAAAGGTCATGTCGGTGTGGTTTCAGGGGATGCTTTTGGCGCTCCCGGTTGTTTCAGGATCAGTTATGCCGCTTCAGAAGAACAATTGACAGAAGCGCTCATCCGGATAAAAAATGCCCTTGGAAAGTTGCACTGATCTTTGAAAAATTCTGTAATTTCGCTTCAAAATAAAAAATAGCTCATGGAATACTCCGTTAATCCCCCACTGGAGTTGGCCTATAATTTTGTAGCGTTCACCCGTCAGCATGTTTTTCTGACCGGCAAGGCCGGAACAGGGAAAACCACGTTCCTCCACCACCTGAAAGAACATACCCATAAAAGAATGGTGGTTGTTGCCCCAACAGGGGTCGCTGCTATTAATGCAGGAGGTGTTACCATCCATTCCTTTTTTCAGGTTTCCTTTGGGCCGCAGATTCCTGCGGAGTTCAGGGTCAGCCCCGGCAGCAGCCCTGAAGCTGCACTCAGGGGCGGCGAAGAAAAAAGATTCCACAGGGAAAAAATCGGCATCATTAAAAGCCTTGATCTGCTGGTTATTGATGAGATCAGCATGGTTCGTGCCGACTTACTGGATGCCATAGATGAAACACTCCGGCGGTTCCGGAACAGGCGCCTGCCCTTCGGAGGTGTTCAGTTGCTGATGATTGGCGATCTCCAGCAATTGTCTCCTGTCATCAAGGATGAAGAGTGGCAACTTTTACGCGACTATTATGATACCGCCTACTTTTTCAGCAGCAGGGCCCTCCGGAAGGCTTCTTTCGTTACCATCGAACTGAAACACATTTTCAGGCAAAGCAACCAGAATTTCATTGAACTGCTCAACCAGGTCCGGCAGAACAAAGCCGGAATTGCCGTACTCCGCGAGATTAACAACCGCTACATTCCGGATTTTGATCCACCGGATGAAGAAGGATATATCCGCCTGACTACCCACAATTACCAGGCAAAAAATATCAATGACGCCAAACTGGCCGAACTTCCGGGTAAGGAATTTCACTACATCGCCACAATTAAAGGCGAGTTTCCGGAATATTCTTATCCCACTGATGCTGAGCTGATTCTGAAAGTCGGAGCCCAGGTGATGTTTATTAAGAACGACTTAACCCCTGAAAAGCGGTTTTTCAATGGCAAAATCGGACGAATTACCGCCCTCAGCAAGGAAACCATTACCATCAGCTGCCCGGGTGAATCAACTCCCA
>DAIDJX010000359.1 GCA_027451165.1 Prolixibacteraceae bacterium
TATTAATGAGGTTCAGACTTTTCAGATTGCTTCAATGAGCATCACACTACTGGTATTTCCTGTATTCACCTTCGCGTTGATACCTATTTTCATCAGAAAATCACCGGAATAGACTTTCCCGCTGTTGGGCATGGGCCGGGTACCGGGATAGCGGTTGGTCTCTTCGACTTTATATTTTTTAGCCGGATCAAGTCCTTTCAACAGGATGGGTTCCACATCAGTCGTCAGTCGCTGCCGGTTGCTGACGAAGAAGCTGAACATCACTGCCCTGGCCTTGTCTTTGGAGACATACATCATGGAGGCCATATCGTTGTCATGTGGATTGACCAGCCGGTATTGGTCACCCTTCCAGATGATATCCTTGTATCCGTTGTAGTTGCCTACCGCTTCCTGGCAGAACTTCCGGTCATTCTCGCTCAGCGCACTGAAAACAATGTCGAATCCCAGTTTTCCCATGCTGGCCACATCCACCCGGAACTTGATAGGTTGCTTGCCCCAGTCGGTCACATGGTTGCAGGAAACGATCGATGGAAAGAAATAGGAATAGTCCCACTGCAGAAAAATCCTTTCCAGCGGATCAGTATCGTCTGAAGGCCAGAACTCGGTAAAATATTTCAGGATTTCATAATCACCACGGCCACCTCCTCCGGAACAAAGCATCATGGGTACCTTCGGATATTTGGCCCTTAATTTTTCAAGAACGCTGTAAATTCCCTTTATATAGTCCACGTACAGGTGGGATTGCGGAATCCCTTTTTTGTTCAGATAGGCTGAACCGGCATTGTAAATAACCGCATTACAATCCCATTTAATGAAGGCCAGTTCGGGATTTTTTATAAAAAGGGAATCAACAACACCAAATACGAAGTTCTGGACTTCCGGGTTGCTCAGATCCAGCACGAGTTGGTTTCGGTAATAGACTTCCGGTCTTTCCGGCTGGCGGATCACCCAGTCGGGGTGCTTTTCGTACAGTTCGCTTTTCGGGTTGACCATCTCCGGTTCTATCCAGATGCCGAATTTTACCCCTGCTTTTTTTGCCTCTGAAACCAGGTAGCCAATGCCGTGCGGTAATTTCTTCACATTCTCCTGCCAGTCACCCAGTCCGGCCCGGTCGTGGTTCCGGGGGTATTTATTGGCAAACCAGCCGTCATCCAGCAGGAAAAGGTCAACCCCCAGGCTTTTGGCGTCTTTGAAGAGGGTGGTGAGCTTGGTCTCATCGAAGTCGAAATAGGTGGCTTCCCAGTTGTTGAGCAAGGTGAGCCGTTCACCTTGACCATCCAATACCCTGTATGTCCTGGCCCAGTCGTGCAGGTTGCGGCTGGCTTCCCCGGTTCCTTTCCGGGATACGGTATAGATCAGGGAAGGGGTAAGGAACATTTCACCCGCTGGCAGCATGTATTCCGATGCATAAGGATTGATTCCCACGATCAGGCGCAGGTGACCATAGACATTTACATCAAAATCAAGCCTGAAATTACCGCTCCAGGCCAGCTGACCCAGGATGACTGTCCCGGACTCTTCTTCCGCCGGCTGGTTAAAAGAGAGGATGAAATTGGGTGATTGCAGCAGCATTGCCCTTGTGCCAAGTTTGGAGTCTATCGTTTTGATCCCCGGGGTGAGCAACTGCTCGGATCCCTGCATTTCCTTGGCCCATCTTCCGTGGAAGGAGGTCAGGTAGAATCCTTTTCCGGGAAACCAGAGGTTGGCAGAGGCATATTTCTGCATGGAAACTGTGGTTTTCCCGCCATTCTGCAGTTCTGTCCATTGTTCGATCACATTCTCCTTCTTCCAGGCTTTGTAGAAAAGGGTAACCTGAAAAAGGGAAACTGGATCTTTCAGGACAATAGAAGTGAGGATGCAGTTGTCGTCCAGCTTTTGTTCCTTGTGGGAGACATATTTCAGTTCGAGGGAAGGATTGCCGTTGGCCTGGGTGACCTGTATCGCCGGTTCCGACAGGGACCAGGTGCCGGCAGGGGTATAAGCGGAGTTATAAATGCCATCGCCCCCTTCATCGAAACGGTATTGGGTGGAAATGACGGCATATTCCTCTGCTTTGGAAAGCGGTTCGCCGAAATAGACTGTCCGCAGCCGGTTTTCCCGGTCGGTCTGAAGGACAATGGCGTTGTTCTGTGTCACAATGGGAATGGTCACCTGCTGGGCTGAAAGGGTTGTGTTGTCTGATAGCAAGGCTGTTGCAGACAAAATTGCAGGCAAGAGATTAGTGATCAAATTTTTCATATCTGATTAATGTTAAGTTCTGATTGTTGGTTGAATTTGCTGCCCAATGTCTGAACTGGGATTTATAGGATTAAAGGATTACCTTGATTTCTCTGTTTGAATTTTTTGTTGAAAAAGCGTTTGAATTCAAGACTTTTTGCCCCAAAATTAATTAAAAGTCCTGTTTCCGGATCATAGGCTTCCAGGTAATTAATCGCTTGAGCAAAATGAACCTCCTCCAGTTTGGTAAGTGCTTTTATTTCAACAGAAATATTCCCCTGAACCAAAAAATCCACCCTTCTTGTTCCAATTTGTTGGTTCTTATAGTACACTGGCATTTCAAACTCCCGGTTGAAAACAATACGGCTATCTGTAAATTCTATGTCCAGCGCCCGCTGGTAAATTACCTCCTGAAAACCATTTCCCAAAGCTGAGTGCACTCTCATAGCACAACCAATTACTTGATGCGTCAATTCTTCGTATTTCATAATATTTTGTTTTTGGAGTTAAAATTTCATATAAAAATAAAACTCTTTTCAATTTATTTCATATTTCTTGACCATTAAAATCCAATAATCCTGAAAATCCATTAATCCTTGTTCAGACAATATTTTAGCCCTGAAATTATGCTATTTTTGTTTAACTAAACTTTGATTATCATGGAAATGACGTATTCCGGGAACAGCTTCACTTTTGGATACTCCACCATGTTTTCCATTTTTGGAAAGGAACGGCATCTGTTTACTTTTTATGGAAATGATCGATTCCATATCATAACAATCCTGTTTATTAGTTTTTTAGGTATTGGCTACACAACTACAGCTCAAT
>DAIDJX010000360.1 GCA_027451165.1 Prolixibacteraceae bacterium
GATCTGAAAAAACCCAATGGCATCATCGGAACACCTGATGGAAAGATCCTGTATGTGGCTGATATCGGTGCCGGATTAACCTACCGCTATTCCGTTCAGAAAGATGGGAGCCTGACCAGTAAAACACTGTTTGCCAACATGGGATCCGACGGCATGACCATCGACCAAAAGGGAAATGTTTACCTGACCGGGAACGGGATCACGGTTTTTAACCCGAAAGGTGTAAAGATTGAGCATATTCCGGTGGAAGCAAAGTGGACCGCCAACGCCTGTTTCGGAGGGAAGGACAGGAAAACCCTGTTCATCACGGCATCCGATGCTTTCTACGGAATAAAAATGAAAGTAAAAGGGGTAAAATAATCAAAAAACACCACTCCCAATCACTTTTTGACAATCAGTTCCAGCGTCTCTTTTGAAAAGATAGAATCTGAGGTCATTGGATTGGTATCTATGGTCAGCAGTATCACTGAATAATTACCTTGTTTGAGTTTTCCGAGGGGGATCGTATCATAAACCAGTATACAGGGCCATTTTAACTGGCCGTTGAACCGCCGCTTTATGGTGATGTCTTTCCCCTTTTCTGTGACAGATGCCAGCGCGTAATATTTGCAGTCGTAAGTGATGACATTCACCTGATCTGTGGTTGACGGTGAAGCCGGCATGATCCGGGTTTCCTTTTCATCCTGAAAGGGGTCCGGATTGTTGAGCGGAGGCGTATCATCCATGCATGACTGGCAAAGGGAACCAATGGACAGAGCAAGCAAAACACCCGCTATTTTATTGAATATCTTCATGTAATCTGACATCCTGACAAAATTAAGACGAAAAGAAATTAAAAACGTTGTGTGTCCGGTGAAATTTTTGGTATAATTCCTGATGAAAATTTGGATTATTGATTATTTATCTACTTTTAAGCCTCCTTAAATTGAAATATGATGAATATTCCGTCAAAAATCCAACTATTTATAACCCTGACATTCCTTTTTGCTTATGTATTTCCCGTGATGAACTGCTCCGGTCAGCCGGTTCAGGTTCCCTCTCCTGAAAAAGTCAGACAGGTTCATGAGCGTGCGCTTACCGTGGACACCCACTGCGACACCCCGATGAACATGGTGGAAGATGGATACGACATTGGAAAGAAAAACAGGCAGGGAAAGGTTGATTTGCCCCGGATGAAGGAAGGCGGGCTGGATGCCATGTTCTTTGCGGCCTTTACTACCCAGAAAGCCAGAACCGAAGAAAACTACCGGGAATCGTATGTGATGGCCAACCGGCTGATCGATTCCACTTATGCAGCTGTAAAAAGGTATCCAGATCTGGCAGAAATAGCCCTTTCAGAAAAAGATGCCCTGAGAATTGAGAAATCAGGGAAACGTGCCATTTACATCGGAATGGAGAACGGTTTCCCGCTGGCGGAAGACATCACCAGAGTAGCTGAATTTTACCAGAAGGGTGTCCGGTACATCACCCTGTGTCATTCCTCCAACAACGACATCTGTGATTCATCCTCTGACCGTAAAGGGCCGGAACACAACGGATTAAGTTCTTTCGGAGCGCAGGTAGTCGGGGAAATGAACCGGCTGGGGATGATCATCGATGTTTCCCATATTTCAGATAAATCTTTTTGGGACGTGCTGAAAGTGAGTAAAGCTCCGGTGATCGCCTCACACAGCAGTGTCAGGTCGATTGCCCACCACAAAAGGAACCTGAGCGACGACATGATTAAGGCATTGGCTGCAAAGGGCGGGGTCATACAGATCTGTCTGCTCGACGAGTACATCAAAGATCCCGACACCACGCAGGTAGGGTACCGGAAGATGGCGGAATTCAGGAACAAATGGTATCCTGTTTGGGACAAGCTATCTGATGCAGAGCGGGCAGAAGTTCGCAAACAGCGGACTGCCCTGGAAAAGGAATTTCCGGAGCAATTGCCGGCAGTCAAGGATTATGTGGATCATATTGACCATGTGGTAAAAATTGCAGGAGTGGATTATGTGGGGATCGGGAGTGATTTTGACGGGGGTGGAGGCCTGGCCGATTGTGCCGATGTGAGCCAGTTCCCCAATATTACCAGAGAGTTGTTGTCCAGAGGTTATTCAGAAAAAGACATAGATAAAATCTGGGGCGGCAATTTTTTCAGGGTCTTTCGTGAAGTGGAAAAAACAGCTGCAAAACGAAGAGATATCCATTAAATACAAAGAGCAATCTAAAAATGAAACAATCCGGTTTGAAATCTGTGCAACTCCGGGAAAACCCGGTGAAACCCTGTGCAACATTGAGTCATTAAGTTTCACAGGGTTACACAGAGGTATTACAGAGTTTCACAGAGTACTTGTAAAACAGCCCGTTAAAATATCAATACAATGATTAAAACATTTGTCCGGATACTGGCTCTCTGCACTCTTTCTTTCTCGTTTTCAATTTCTGCCCTTTCACAGGAAAAGCCCCTTTTTACCTTCGGGTTGATGACCGATGTGCAGTATGCCGACAGGGAGAATTCCGGGAGCCGTTATTACCGGGCTTCACCGGCAAAACTGGCTGAGGCTGTTCAAGTGTTTAACAGGGAAAAAGTTTCGTTTGTGCTGCACCTGGGTGATCTGATCAACGACAACCTGAGCAGTTTTGACACCCTGAACCCCATCATCAAAAAGCTGGATATGCCTTTGTACCTGATCCCCGGGAATCATGAATTTGCGGTCGGGGAAGGAGAAAAAGACCGGGTGTTGCCCAAAATGGGACTGAAACGCGGCTATCAGACCTTCAGCCGGCAGGGTTGGCGGTTTATCCTGACCGATGGCACGGAAACCGGGGTGATCAGGCATGAAAAAGGGAGCAGGGCATTTCAACAAAACAGTCTTTGGCTGGAAATGCTGAAGGCAGATGGGGCAAGCAATGCCTTTGAATGGAACGGTGGAATTGACAGCAAGCAATTGTCCTGGATCCGGAAGAACCTGGCTAAGGCCCAAAGGAAGGGGGAACGCGTTGTTTTGTGCAGTCATTTTCCGCTGGTGCCGGAGAAAGCCCCCGAATTGCT
>DAIDJX010000361.1 GCA_027451165.1 Prolixibacteraceae bacterium
TATTCCATAGAAGTGATCAAAGCCATCCGCGCGGAAGATCCGGATAATATCATTCTGGTGGGTAGTCCGCACTGGTCACAGGACTTGCACCTGGTGGCCGATGATCCCATTACCGGCTTTGACAACCTGATGTACACCGTTCATTTTTATGCGGCAACCCATAAGCAATTTCTCAGGGACCGCTGTGATTATGCCATGAAGAAGGGATGCCCCGTTTTTGTTTCAGAATCAGCAGGAATGGAAGCCAGTGGCAACGGACCAATCGATTACAGCGAATGGAACATTTGGATTGACTGGATGAAGAAAAATAAACTCAGTTGGATTTCCTGGTCAGTTTCCGATAAAAATGAAACCTGCTCCATGTTGAAACCATCGGCTTCTTCAGAAGGGAACTGGAAAGAAGAAGATTTAAATGAATCGGGAATTAAAACCCGGGAACTGCTGAGGAAAACAGCCGGAATGAATTAAAGAAGGTTCCGATCTTTCAAAAGAGATCGGAACCTTTTTCCTTATTCAAAATAATTAATATACCAGTTGTTTTTGTTCATCAGGTAGTTATAGATGGTAGCCCGCATGGCGGCCGGATACTTTGCAGAGACCCTCGAAGCCAGGAAAGAAGGATCGTTCCTGCGGTTGGCCACCCGCATCAGGTCATAAAAACGCTCGCCTTCAAAAGCCAGTTCACGGGCCCTTTCATCAATAATCTGATCTTCGAGGTACACCTGTTTGGCTTCCAGGTTTCCCGAATAATCAAAATAACTGACTATTTCGTTGGTGTAAGGATGGTGAACATAATTGATATTGCCGATTTTAATTCCGTCAACAGCTCCACCAAAACCAACCCTGCCACGGACACCCAGCTGTGGCCGCGTGCTTAGCGGATTATACTGGGCTCCGTTATTCACCACGCTTAAGGCTGTAGTGGTCAGATTCCTGAGGATACCCCCCTGCATGACCGACCACCAGGTGTAAATTTCAGCCAGGTACAGGTGAATACCCGAAGCACGGTAAATACAAAAGTTGGCATCCTGGTCAAAGGTGTTTTTCCCGATGGAGTATTTCCAGACCACCGTATCATGGTCAGCGGTGAATAACTCTGCTGTTCGCATGTCTTCCTCTCTTTTCAACAGCAACATATTCCTGACAGATCCTTCAGATAACACATTTTCATCCTTAACATACGCATAGGAAACGCCATAACCCCGGTAAAAATCACCAGGCATTCCCGGATTTCCGATCCTGGACTTCCAGGGGAAGTTGGTATCCTCAATGATCGTGTAGTTGTCAAACAGGCTTTCCCACTTTAAAACAGCCGCTCTGGTGGGTTTCAGCATATACTGGTGAGGGGCTATGGGTTCAAAAATCTCCTGCAACCTGTTTTGCTGAAAATTGGCCTTATTAAACCAAATGGAAAAGATGTGTTCCTTCACATCCACATTTCTGAAAATATTCCGCCAGCTGTAGTTCTGAAAAGTAGCGTCCAGTTGGTATCTCCTTTCTTCCGTGGTATTGTTGGTGATGAATTCGAAATGGGAAGCCGACTTCACAAAATCACCGGCAGTGAGGTACATTTGGCCCAGCAGCGCATGGTACGCCCAGGTATTCCATATGGTAACCTCCCAGGTATTGTCAAAATTGTTGATGTAGTGGTTTACGCCAACTGCTTTAACTTTTTTCTCCAGTTCGGTGGTGAAATAATCAATAACCAGATCGGTGGAAAAATACTGTTTGTCCAGTTTAATATTGACATTTTTGACCGTATCATTGTGGTATCCGTTTCTGCCAAAAACAATGTGAACGCTGTCAATATATGTTCCGGAGGAATTGACAAAATCTTCGATTTCCTTAATGGTTACCAGTGATTCATGAATAAAAGGTACTTTCCCGTAAATCCTTACTGCATTAAAATAAGCCCAGGCACGCATACAGAGGGCTTCTCCATATAACCTGTCATAGTTGCTTACTGCACTTTTCAGGTCCCTTACCTCCGGGTGTTCCTGTTCCAGCAATCTTATGAAATTATTGCTTGCCGCAATGAGCTTAAAGAAATTGTCGGGAGAGGCGTATTTGTTTTCCTTTGAAATGTTGAAATTATAAATCTCCACCATGTCCGGATCGGCATTGGGCGTAATGGTCAACAAATCAGCCCTTAACTCACCCAAAACCAACAACTGCTCCACCAGTTCCTGTTGAAGACCGTACATACCCATGGAAAGGGAACGGTATTCGTACCAGTCGTTCAACAATTTATCCTCGGTAATATAGAGTTCCTGTTCCGGATTGAGAAAATCCTTACAGGAAGAAAGCAATAGCACCATGGCAAAAACCAAAGATGCAGTTACAATATATTTTGATGATCCTTTCATATCTATTTTCCGTTATACGTTATAATCCCAATTTAATACCAACGATAAACTGTCGGGGCTGCGGCGTTAATCCGTAATCGATTCCCAGAGAAATCTGATCCTGTGAATAGCCAAATTCCGGGTCATATCCCAGGTATTTGGATAGAGTAAAAACATTATGAGCAGACACATAAAACTGGGCATTCCGGAAAGCCAGAAACTCAGTGGGGACGGTATAACTTAAAACCACTGATTTCAACCGCATATAGGAACCATCTTCTATCCAACGGGAAGAGAAAGCGCTGTTTCCAGCCGGGTCATTCCACAAAGCACGGGGTACATCGGTTTGCTGACCTTCATACTGCCACCGGTTGAGCACATTGGCGCTCTGGTTGTCGAGCGTGCTGATTCTTTCGTTCTGATACCTGACATAATTAAAGATTTCATTACCCGAAACAAACTGAAGAAATGGGGACAATGCCCATCTTTTATAGGTCAGGGTTGTGGAAATTCCGCCATAGTATTCAGGCAGCGCAGACCCGATAATGCTCAGGTCATAATCATTGATTACTTTATCCGGGGTGCCCGCTGGTCCTGAAATGTCTTTAAAACGGGCATCTCCACCTTTGAAAGGCTGATTTTTGTTGTTCACCAAGCC
>DAIDJX010000362.1 GCA_027451165.1 Prolixibacteraceae bacterium
ATACAAAAAGAATGTCTTACTGAAAACCGAAGAGAATGACCTCCGGTCAGAAGAGATGGTGGTGGAATCTGAACTCCGGTCTGCCATTCAGAAGGGGCTGGAGCAATGTGCGCCCCGTGCCCGGGAAATCTTTGAAATGAGCCGGATCAGGGGGCTTTCCAACCAGCAGATCGCTGATGAATTGGGCCTTTCAAAGCGAACGGTGGAACTCCAGATCAGCAATGCGTTGAAAACGCTCAGGGCTTCCCTCCGGGATTACCTGCCGCTCTGGATGATCACCTGGTTATTGAGTTAATTTTTTTTATTTAACCATATGTGTATGGAATCCCTCTGTCGTCATATTACTGTGACGAAATAACAATATATTTTTTTTCATAGGTTTAGGTTTGATTTGACATGAGTAGAAGTGACTCCATCTTATCGAAGTTGCCCGGGTACTTTTCCGGTGAGCTATCCGGGGAAGACCGGGCAACAGTCGATGCCTGGCGGGCGGAATCGCCTGATAATGAAAGAGAATTCAGTCAATTGCAAAAGACATGGGACAGCTACCCTCTGTTACAGGAGATGGAGCAGTACAATGCCTTTGAGGCCCTCCGGAAAGTGAACGACAGGATCAGGGAAAAGGAAAACAGACAATGGACAGTGAGTTTCCAGAGGATTGCTGCTATCCTCCTGTTTCCATTGCTGGCTTATTCCGGATTCCTGATTTTCAAAAACAATTCCCTGAAGGAACTCCCCAAAGCCGAAATAGTTTGGCAGACGCTTTCCACACCCCCGGGGGTAAAATCGCGGTTCTTTCTTCCCGACAGCAGTGAAGTCTGGCTCAATTCTTCTTCATCGGTTACCTATCCGGTGGTTTTTTCGGGTTCAACAAGAATGATAAAAGTAACCGGTGAAGCTTTTCTGGATGTGAGGGAAAATGAGGATCAACCCTTTGTGGTTGACCTTGGGAAAATCAATGTTAAGGTTTTGGGAACACAGTTCGATGTGGTCAACTTTGAAAATGAACAGCAGACGGACGTGATCCTGGTATCGGGAAGCATTTCCCTGGTACAGGGAACCGGCAGGGAAGAGAAGATTATGGCTTCACTCAGGCCGGGAGACATGGCAGTTTTCGGAACACAGAACAATACACTGGAAATCAAATCTGTAAAAACGGAAAAGTACACGGCCTGGACGGAAGGCAAACTGATTTTCCGGGAAGATCCGATGGATGAGGTGGTCCGCAAACTGAACCGTTGGTTCAACGTAAATATTGAGGTGGCTGACCCCGGGATTTATGAATACATCTATACTGCTACCTTCCGGGATGAATCGATCGACCTGATCCTGGAGTTACTGACCATTTCGGCACCCATCCGGTACCAGGTGATTCAGCGGGAAAAGAAAGGGGACGTATTCAGCGCCAAACGGATCATTCTGCGAAAAAGAAAATGATCGGAAATAAAATGAAAAGAATCTTGCTTAAAAAAACCGAGAATATTTTGCCTATGAAGAAATAATGGAATAAGAACAAAGAAAAGGAGATGTTGGCCCATCTCCTTTCTGAAAGCAGGCGATTCCCTTGGCCGGGAGCACCCAATGATTTTAGTAATAATTAAAACCAATCAAATGTATGAAAAAATTTAAATTCAGGATTATTCCGGATGTTTGGAAAATCTGGAATTCAAAACTATTGATGACTATGCGACTAACTGTTCTTGCTTTACTGATCGGGGTTTTACAAAGCTATGCAGTGGAAACCTATGCCCAGATGACCCGGTTAACTCTGGAGGCAAAAAATTCCACCGTAAAGGATGTCCTCAACCAGATTGAGAATCAGTCTGAGTTTTTCTTCCTGTACAACATCAAACTGGTGGATGTGAACAGGGAAGTGAGTCTTGAAGTCAAAGACAAAAAAATCACAGAAATTCTCGACATCCTTTTTGATGGGACAAACACGACTTATAAGGTGGTGGACCGGCAGATCGTATTAACCACTGCGGAAATGGGCAGCGGTTTAGAGGCTCAGCAACAAAAAACAGTTTCCGGCAAAGTAACCAATGCGAATGACGAATCACTTCCGGGAGTAACTGTTGTGGTAAAAGGAACGACATCGGGAACAATTACCAATGCCGACGGAATTTATTCCATTACGAATGTCCCTGAAAATGCCACACTGGTGTTTTCGTTTGTGGGGATGTTGACCCAGGAGGAGGTTATTGGAGACCGTACAAGGATCAATGTAAGTATGGTGGAAGAGTCGATCGGGATTGAGGAGGTTGTAGCTGTTGGATATGGAACCATGAAAAAGGCGGTTATAACCGGTGCCACGGCCCATTTAAGCGGAGAGAATGTGGTGAGGCAAAACAGGACCGATGTTTTGAGTGCCTTGCAGGGAGATTTGCCGGGCGTGAGCATTTCGCAAAATTCAGGAATGCCGGGATCTGGTTATAATGTCGTTATTCGTGGTATGGGAACCATTAATTCCTATGGTCCGCTGTATGTGATTGACGGAGTACCAGGCGGCAGTCTCTCTGCAATTAATCCAGCCGACATTCAATCCATTGACGTCTTAAAAGATGCCGCATCTGCGGCAATATATGGCTCACGTGCCGCCAACGGGGTAATTCTTGTTACGACACGCCAGGGTGGTGAAGGGAAAACGGTATTGTCATACAATGGTTATGTCGGTTTTCAGAATGTTCAGAAAAAGCCCCAGTTGGCCAATGCCAAACAGTATATAGAGCTGAACGACGAATCGCGGGTTGGCAGTGGCCTGACACCCTACAACTGGGAGCAAAGAATTCCGGCACAATATCAGTCCATCATGAATGGAACATGGACCGGAACCAATTGGTTCGAGGAAACGGTAAATCCCAATGCACCTGTTCAAAACCATGCCATTAATGCTTCAGGAGGAAACAACAATTCCCGATACAACATAGGAGGAAGTTATTCAAAACAGGAAGGTGTGTTAGGTAAACCTGTTCCACTGAAAGACGAGAG
>DAIDJX010000363.1 GCA_027451165.1 Prolixibacteraceae bacterium
CGGGCTGCCTTGGAAATCGTGCCGGCGGTATCGATCATGTCATCCACAATGATAACATCTTTCCCGGCCACTTCCCCGATCAGCGTCATGTTGTCGATCTGGTTCGGTTTTGCCCTTGACTTATGACAGATCACCATATCGGTACCCAGCAGTCTGGCATAGGTATTGGCCCTTTTGGTACCGCCCACATCCGGTGAGGCAATCACAATATCTTTTAACCCAAGTTTTTTAATGAAGGGAATGAAGTTGGCTGAGGCAAACAAGTGATCTACAGGCACATCAAAAAATCCTTGTATCTGATCGGCATGTAAATCCATGGTGATGACCCGGTCAACACCGGCAGCCGACAACAGGTCAGCCATCAGTTTGGCGCCGATCGAAACCCGCGGTTTATCCTTGCGATCCTGCCGGGCATACCCGAAATAGGGGATCACTGCAATGATTTTGTACGCGCTTGCCCGTTTGGCCGCATCAATCATCAGCAGCAATTCCAGCAAGTTGTCGGATGGAGGAGGTGTAGACTGAATGATAAATACATGACATCCCCTGATGGTCTCTTCATAACAGGGTTCAAATTCACCATCAGAAAACACCGGGCAGGAGGTCCGGCCCAATTCTATTCCCATGGAATTGCATATTTCTTTGGCCAGGTAAGTGGTTTTCCGGCAGGAAAATACTTTGATCGGATGCGTTTTGGTTCCCATGTTCTGTTTTTTGAATTAATCCCTGAATACAAAAGTAAAAACTAAAACCATACAGCGGTGAGAATCAGTCCTCACACTTTACATTATTTTATAGCAAGAATCAGAATTCCCTGTTCACCCTGTCAATAAAAGTCAGAATTTCCTCCCTGCCCCGGAAATCCATGGCAGAAGAAATGAAATATTCCGGAAGGGGATCAAAATACTCGTGCAGCCGTAAAAGGTATTTTCCAACCGCATTTTCCGACTCATCCGGCTTCAGTTTATCGGCTTTTGTAAACAGGATAACAAAGGGAACCTGTATCCCGCCTACCCAGGTCATGAAGTCCAGATCGGCCTGCAAAGCGTCATGACGAATATCAATCAGAATGAAAAGAGCACAAAGGTTCACCCTGCCCGTGATATAATCCCGGATCGACTTATCCCATTTTTCCCTTTCTGATTTTGGAACCTGGGCATATCCATAGCCCGGCAAATCGACGAGGTACCAGGATTCATCGATCAGGAAATGATTGATGAGCCTTGTCTTTCCGGGTTTTCCGGAAGTCTTGGCCAGCGATTTCTGGTTGGTCAGCATGTTGATGAGCGATGACTTCCCCACATTGGAGCGCCCGATGAAGGCATACTCCGGACGATTCGCCGGCGGACATTTGGAAACCTCCGCACTGCTGGTCAGAAACCGCGACTTTTTAATTGACACCGGCATGGGGCAACTCAGGATATGACGGATAATACACCTCGAGTAAACGGCAGCTTCCGTCTCCCGGGTTCAGTTCATATTCTTCCAGCGAAGCCGGAATCAGGATGGTTTCACCCTTCAGGATAAATTCGGCGCCCTCAGGCCACTTGACGGTGCAGGCGCCTTCCACGCAAATGTAAATAACAAAGGAATCAAGATGTGAAATCTCCCTTTGCAAGGGTTGGTCCAATTCAAGCAGGTTGGTGATGAAATAATCACAACGAACCAAGGGTGCAGGCGTATTCCTGACAACCTGGTAATCCGTTCCCGCAGCCTGCACCGGAGCATAATGGATGGCATCCAGGGCCAGTTCCGTGTGCAATTTCCTGTGTTTCCCCTTTTTGTCAGTCCGGTCATAATCGTATATCCGGTAGGTGATGTCGGAAGTTTGCTGAATTTCTGCCACCAGTATTCCTTTTCCGATGGCATGTACCCTTCCGGCGGGAATAAAAAAGACATCTCCCTTGTGAACGTCTTCCGCATGGAGCAATTCGAGCAGCCTGCCTGATTCCAGGTGGTTCAGGTACTTTTCCTTGTCCAGTTCCTGATTGAATCCGGAAATCAACTTTGCCCCGGGATCTGCATCCAGCACATACCACATTTCTGTTTTCCCATAAGCGTTGTGCCTCTCCACTGAAAGTTGGTCATCAGGATGCACCTGAATGGAAAGATCATCCTCCGCATCGATAAATTTGATCAATAAGGGAAACTCAGGTCCGAATTTTCCATAGACAGCTTCGCCTACAAGATCCCCCATGTACACCTCAATCAGTTCCTGAAGGTCATTCCCTTCCAGAAAACCATTGGCTACCAGGGAAATATGATCTTCCACCGCTGAAAGTTCCCAGCTTTCCCCCACATGGGCCAGTTCACCGGTATCCTTTTCCAGAACGGTTCTCAGTCGGTCACCTCCCCAAATGCGTTCTTTAAAAATGGGATAAAATCTAAGCGGATATAATTGAGCCATTTTCCAGATTTTTCAGAAATGTGCAAAAATAACACTATTTTAGCTGTCACTATGGGTAATCCTCTCCGGAGGTACCATTCTTAATATTTAAAGAAAATTTATGCTTGTTATTGGTATTGCAGGTGGCACCGGATCCGGAAAGACCACGGTGGTGAGAAAAATCGTGGAGTTTTTTACGGAAGGGGAAGTGGCAGTCATGACACAGGATGCCTATTATTACGACAACAGTCATCTGCCTCTTGAGGAAAGAAGAAGAAAAAACTTCGACCACCCCGATTCCATTGAATTTCCGTTAATGGTGGAGCACATTCTGCAACTCAGGGCAGGGAAAAATATCCTTCAGCCCACCTATTCCTTTATCTCCTGCACCCGCCAGGAAGAAACCGTACTGATCGAGCCCCGCCATGTGCTGATTGTGGAAGGAATTTTATGTCTCGCAGATGAACAGCTCCGGAAACTGATGGATGTAAAGGTATATGTCGATTGCGCCTCCGATGTCCGGCTTTCCCGCGTCATCCG
>DAIDJX010000364.1 GCA_027451165.1 Prolixibacteraceae bacterium
TGACCCGCCAGAATAGAATTTTTTATCCAACTTCAGGGTCACCTTCCGGAAAGCCGGAGAAGAAAGCTGGTATTCATTGCTGCCCGGGCAAACCGGGTAGAATCCCATGGCCGAAAAGACATACCAGGCCGATAACTGACCGGAATCATCATTTCCGGATAACCCTCCGGCAGTGGTGGTATATTCTGATTTCAGGAGGTGTTTCACGGTTTGCTGGGTAAGATCCCATCGATCAGCATAATTGAACAAATAGGGAATATGGTGACTGGGCTCATTACCATGCCAATACTCCTTATTATCAATGAACTGCCGGAGTTTCTCGAGATATTTCTCTTTACCACCCATCAGTTCCATCAATCCGGGAATGTCCTGCGGAACATACCAGGTATAATGTTTGGGTGTTCCCTCGGTGATCCAGGATACCGGTTTCCCGGCATCAAAATCCTGGGTGAAGGTTCCATCGGCAAATTTTCCGCACACCCAACCTTTCTCCGGGTCAAAAACATTGCTGTAATTCATTGCCCTGTCACTGAGTTCCCGGAATTCTTTGTCGTAACCCAGTTTTTGTGCCACCTGTGCCAATACCCAGTCATCATAGGCATATTCCAGGGTTCTGGACACCTGTTCCCGTTTGTGAAAGGCTTCCAGGACTTCATCTTCCAGAGGAATGTACCCGTATTGCCGGTAGCTTTTCAAAGATCTCCGCCCTTTCCCATCAACATATTCCTCGACATCTGCAGGAGATTCAAAGGCATTTTTGCGCATGGCCGTCCAGGCGCGGTCGGGATCGACCGGGAAACCTTTCATGATGGCATCGCCGAGTATGGCTGTGCAATGGTCTCCGATCATGGCGGAAGTATAGCTGTTCCACATGGGGAAAATCGGCAGCCATCCTCCCTGTTCCGCTTTGCACAGGAGCGACTTGTTCATGTCGAGATAGGCTTTGGGGGCGATCAGACTGAGCAGGGGCATTTGAGCCCGGTAGGTATCCCAGGCGGAAAAATCACAATAATAGTCGAACCCTTCTGCTTTATGAACCGCTGTATCACCGGCAAAACCAGGATAGCTTCCGTCCACGTCACTGTACAGGCGGGGATGAATACAGCTGTGATACAGGGCGGTGTAGAACTTGACCAGGTCGTCGGGAGTGCCTCCTTCTGTTTTCACCTGGCCCAGCAGTTTTTCCCAGGTTTGTTCCAGACTTTTTTTCGTATGGTCAAAGTCCCAGCCGGGTATCTCTTTATCCAGGTTTTCCCGGGCATTTTCCAGGCTGGTGAAAGAGGTTCCGATTTTGACATGTGTAAGGTTATTTTTTCCTGGTTTGATTTTCACCCAGGCGCCTATATGTGGCTTGTCTGATAACTGAAGGGTGTCTTTCAGAATGTCCTGCTCGGAATAGGTGCCGCAACTTTCAATTTCAGCATCCAGCCGGGCTACCATGTAACCGCTGAATCCGGCAGGTTTTCCATTGCCGGAATAAATTCTGAATACGGGATTATATGCCACAATCTCATTTTTCTCCCGGTCGATCCGGATAAAACCTTTTCCTTCATCGCTGTTGACATCGAAAATCAGTGTCGGGTTTTGCGGATCAAGCCAGGAAAAGCGGAAAAACCCACACCTCCGGGTTGCCGTTATTTCGGCAAAAACCCCGAAAAGAGGGATGTGGTAAGCGCTATAGGCCGGTGATAACAAGGAAGGATCAAATACGAATTCGGTTTGCCGGAGTTTGGGCAACATGAAGAAATTTCCGGATGCCGGCATGATGGTAAAACTTCCATAATCCTGAACACATGACCCGCTGGTCCAATGGGTGGCCCTGAACCCCTGCAGAATGGTCCGGTTAAGGTAAAAGGGAGCCACGCATTTGTTTTCCGTCGACTGGTTCTGCGGAGTCCACTGGGTCATTCCGAAAGGAGCCGTAACCGCCGGGATGGTCTGGCCATAATCGACATGATCACCCGGGTTTTGTTTTGCAGAGGGAGTGGCTGCCAGATCAGTCCCGATCAGCAGATTCACGTAGGAAATCAGCGGTTTCTTATCGTTCTTATGGCAGGCTGATGCAATTATGATTAAACAAAAACAAATAACAAATTTCATTTTCATAGTCATAACGGAATATTTCAGAATGATGAATTACTTTTCTGAAAGTAATTTAATTTCGGATGTCAAATATAGTTTTTTATAGGCAAGGTAAACCTGTTAGTTGTTGATGGTAATTTCCCAGCTGCCTTTTTCTTTGATTACGATTTCAAATTCTACATTAATAGATGCTGTTTGTAATTTATTGGGGCAGGTATAACTAAGTTTCAATGTGCAGGGGAAATCTATATTTTCATATCCAATTTTAGCGCCATAAGAAAATACAGTACCGCTGGTGGAATATAAATTCAGATTTCTGGTTTCTGTATTATTACCATTCTGCATCATGGCAATCAGTGCTCTGTCCCCATCGCCCAGACGTTTTACGGAATACCTTGTTATGCTGGTTGACCTCAAAACAGCATAACCCGGCAGCGCTAATTTCTTATAAAAAACATCATCCTTCCACAAACCAAATTCAACAGTTTCGACACCATTTGTTTTATAGGTATAAGTGCCCTGACCATCTCTTTTCCCGTTTTTCCAGGAACCTTCATAAACTTCTCCTGTCGCCCATGTGTATTTACCTGCTCCGTTTGGCAATCCTTTTGAAAATTTTCCTTCATATTTATCTGTGCCTTCCGCGATCCCCTTGCCCTCAGCAAGTCCGTCTTTGCACTTTCCGGAATATTTTGCTGAAATTTCAGGTTTCAGTACCTGACATGGTTCCTGGGAAAATAAATCAACCTGGAAAAACACAATAAGGAAATTAAAGAAAAGTGTAAGTAGTGTTTTCATTTTTAACGTATTAGCTTTACCTA
>DAIDJX010000365.1 GCA_027451165.1 Prolixibacteraceae bacterium
GTGAAACCGGTCACCGTTACCTTGAAATATGACGGTATCCTTTCCAATACTGATGTTCTGATCACCGATTGTAAACCGGTCATCTGCTATTGGAAAAATGAAGAAGATTTTCTGAACGGTGTCAAACAAACCTGCATTTGCTGCTGCAAAGATACTGCAAGCGCGGCCATAAAATTCTGCGTAGAACAGACTGGAATTTTTGCTGTCGGGAATAACTGGAACGGGGAATTCGATTAACCCTGTCCTGTTTTCACGGACTTTTTCAGAAAGGCTGCCTGCCATGCGGGTGGCCTTTTTGTTATATTTGTGAGCAGAACCGTTTATCCTTTTTTCGAACTTTAAAGACCTCTCCTATGAAATACGGCTATTTCGACGACCTTAACCGGGAATATGTGATCACCAACCCACGAACGCCCTGGCCATGGATCAATTACCTCGGGACAGAGGATTTCTTTTCCCTGATTTCCAATACGGCAGGGGGCTATTCTTTTTCCATGGATGCCAAATTCCGGCGCATCACGCGCTACCGGTATAACAATGTACCAATGGATGCAGGTGGAAAATACTTCTACATCAAAGATGGAGATACCATCTGGTCACCCGGCTGGAAACCGTGCAAAACGGAACTGGATTCTTACGAGTGCCGTCATGGCATGAATTATACCAGGATTACCGGTGAAAAGAACAGGATAAAAGCCAGCGCGCTCTATTTTGTTCCGCTAAAAACACAGGCTGAAATTCAAAAGCTTACGCTGCTCAATCATTCCCGGGAAACAAAAAAACTAAAGATATTCTCTTTTCTTGAATGGTGCCTCTGGAATGCCGCCTCCGACATGGAGAATTTCCAGCGGAACTTTTCCACCGGGGAAGTGGAAATCGGGGGGCCAGTGATCTATCACAAGACGGAATACAAGGAACGCCGCAACCACTACGCTTTCTATTCTGTGAATGTACCGGTGAATGGTTTTGATACCGACCGGGAATCCTTTTTCGGTTTGTACAACGGTTTCGATGAGCCTCAGGTTGTCACAGAAGGGAAATCACGAAATACGGAAGCTCACGGATGGTCGCCCATCGCTTCTCATTACCTGGAAGTCGAATTGCAGCCCGGTGAATCAAAGGATTTCATTTTTGTGCTCGGTTATGTAGAAAATGAACCCGAAGAAAAATGGGAATCCAAAAATGTCATCAACAAAACAAAGGCAAAGGAAATTATTGCGCGCTTTGATACGGTGGAAAAAGCAGATGCGGCCCTGGATGACCTGCACACTTACTGGGATAACCTGCTCAGCATTTTTACCCTGGATTCCGGAGAGGAGAAACTGGACCGGATGGTGAATACCTGGAACCAATACCAGTGCATGATTACCTTCTGTTTCTCGCGTTCAGCTTCCTATTTCGAATCGGGAATAGGGCGGGGGATGGGTTTCCGCGATTCCAACCAGGACCTGATCGGGTTCGTCCACCAGATTCCGGAGCGGGCAAGGCAAAGAATTATTGATATTGCTTCCACCCAGTTTCCCGATGGCGGTTGCTACCACCAATACCAACCCCTGACCAAAAGGGGGAACAATGACATTGGTGGGGGGTTCAACGATGATCCACTCTGGCTTATCCTCGGAACAGTCAGCTATATCAAGGAAACCGGCGATTTTGGCATTCTCGGTGAAAAAGTACCTTTTGACAATGACTGGTCAAAGGCTGTATCCCTGTTTGATCATCTGACTGCCTCCTTCGACCATGTAATTAATAACCTGGGACCAAATGGATTACCATTGATTGGCAGGGCAGACTGGAATGACTGTCTCAACCTGAACTGCTTTTCCAGCGACCCGGATGAGTCATTTCAGACCACGGAAAATAAAACGGAAGGATCAAGAGCTGAGTCGGTGATGATTGCCGGGCTTTTTGTGGTTTACGGAAGGGAATATGCCGAACTTTGCTGGCAGCTGGAAAGACCGGCTGAGGCGGAAAGGGCGCTTCAGTTGGTAGATATAATGGTGAAGAATGTAAAGAAACATGGATGGGACGGTAACTGGTTTCTCCGGGCTTATGATTTCTTCGGAAAAAAAGTGGGCAGTCATGAAAACGAAGAGGGCAAAATTTTCATCGAATCCAACGGCTGGTGCACCATGGCCGGCATCGGACAGGAAGAAGGTATGTGTGACAAAGCTTTACGTTCAGTCAAAGAACATCTTGATTGTGAACATGGCATTGTCCTGAATCAACCTGCATTTACCAGTTATTTGATTGAATACGGGGAGATTTCTTCTTACCCTCCCGGTTACAAGGAAAATGCAGCTGTATTCTGCCACAACAATCCCTGGATCATGATCGGGGAAACGGTAGCCGGAAATGGCGACCAGGCGTGGGAATACTACAGGAAAATATGTCCGGCTTACCTGGAAGAAATCAGCGATCTGCACAAGACTGAACCTTATGTGTATGGGCAGATGATTGCAGGGAAGGATGCTTTCAAGCCGGGAGAAGCCAAAAATTCATGGCTGACCGGTACGGCCTCCTGGAATTTTTATGCCATCACCCAATACATACTGGGTATACGGCCGGATTACAAGGGATTGCTGATTGATCCCTGCATCCCCTCATCCTGGAAAGGTTTTAAGGTGACCCGTAAATTCAGGGGAGCCACCTATCTTATTGACATCTCAAATCCTGCCGGGGTCAGCAAAGGAATTAAAGAAATCATCGTTGACGAGGAAAAACTGTCATCAGATATTGTCCCTGTCTTCGGAGACGGATTGGAACACCAAGTTCGCGTTATCATGGGATGATGTTAACAAACCTGAATCAGAAAGCAAATCCAAAATCACAAATCCGAAATCACAAATCCGAAATCCGAAATC
>DAIDJX010000366.1 GCA_027451165.1 Prolixibacteraceae bacterium
TGCAGCCTTTGGCGATGCAGCAAGGGAAAAATTCGGAAACAAAGGGGAATGGTAAAATTGGGAATGATGAAGAAAATCAGCTACAGTTTGATCCTGTTACTGGTATTGGTTGGCCTTTCCTCTACTGCGCAGGAAAGCGGCATGTTCAGGATCCAAAAACTTTTCGAGGCAGGAAAAGAGGGCTATTATACCTTCCGGATTGCCTCCCTGGTATCCTCCAAACAGGGATCCCTGCTGGTTTTTTGCGCCGCCAGGAAGGGGAATGGCGGAGATTGGGACCCGATCGACATCGTGATGCGCAGGAGCACTGACTCCGGGAAATCCTGGGAACCCATGAAAATCCTGGTACACAGTGAAGGGATTCCCTGCGACAATGCCACACCCATCGTGGATTACATCACCGGTGAAGTGCACCTGCTCTACCAGATTGACTATGCCCGCTGTTTTTACCTGAAATCGGGTGATGACGGACTTACCTGGACTTCACCGGCAGAAATTACATCTACCATCGATGCGTTCAAAAAAGTCTATCCATGGGTGGTGCTGGCACCCGGTCCCGGGCATGGTATCCAGTTAAAAAGCGGCAGGCTGGTGGTGCCTTTCTGGCTCTCCGACGGCGGTGGAAAGGAATTTGGTCCGAACCGCAGAGGCCACCGCCCCTCCATTGTGGTTTCAGCATACAGCGATGACCATGGACAAACCTGGAAAGCCGGGGAAATTGCCGTTCCCGACAACGATACCACCGTAATCCCGAATGAAACAAGTTGTGTTCAGCTGGCTGATGGCAGGGTACTGTTTAATTCGAGAAATGAATCGATCAATTACAGGCGCCTTTTTACCTTCAGCGATGATGGAGCCACCAACTGGTCAACACCCCTCTTTGCCGATGCCTTCTTCGAACCAATCTGTTTTGGCAGCATGTGCCGCCACAGCCTGCAACCTTTTCAGTCCAAAAACCGGATTCTCTTCTGCAATCCCGACAGCCGGCAGGATCCCTGGAAAGCGGCCAGGCCTTCCACACCCCGGTCAGCACCCAACCGGCACCGCACCAACCTCACAGTCAGAATGAGCTATGACGAAGGGATCACCTGGCCAGTTTCAAAGGTCATCGATCCGGGTATCGCTGGCTATTCCGACCTGGCCGTTACTCCCGACGGGATCATCCACTGTTTCTATGAAGGTGGTTCGATCGAAGGCACCGGCGGCAACCACTTTAAAAACACCCACATGTCGGTAGCCTCCTTCGATCTGCAATGGTTGACCGATGGTACCGACAAACCGTCAAAAAGAGACAAACCTTATAACCTTTACCTGAAAAGGAGTACCTGTCCATGAAATCCTTAGAATCCTTAAAATCCTATAAATCCTGGTACCCCTGGTTGGTGGTGGCTCTCCTCTGGGTGGTCGCCTTTCTCAATTACCTCGACCGGATATTGATCACCTCCATGCGCGATCCGTTGGTGGCAGATTTTTCCCTCACCGATGCCCGGTTCGGACTGCTGACTTCCGTGTTCCTCTGGTCATACGGCATTCTGAGCCCTTTTGGCGGATTCTTTGCGGACAAGTATGGCCGGAAAAGGATGATTGTCATCAGTGCGCTCGTCTGGTCAGCCGTTACCTTTTGGACCGGCATCGCCCGCTCTTTCCCGGAAATGATCGTTGCCCGCACCCTGATGGGCATCAGCGAAGCAGCTTATATTCCGGCCGGACTTGCCCTGATCACGGATTATCACCGCAGCCGGACACGGTCGCTGGCCACCGGAATCCATATGAGCGGACTTTATGCTGGTTTGGCCATGGGTGGAATCGGCGGTTTCATTGCCGAATGGTGGGGATGGCGTTCCGGATTCCAGCTGTTCGGGATATTCGGGATTCTTTATGCCATTTTCCTTGTTTTCCTGCTGAAGGATGCTCCCGGGCGAAAAGAAGAACTGAATATTCCTGGTGAGAAGAACGGACATATTTCAATATGGGAATCTGCACGACTCCTGTTTGGCATAAGGTCTTACAACATCATCCTGATTTTTTTCACCGTCAATGGCATGGTCAACTGGCTGGTTTATGCGTGGCTGCCCACCTTCCTGAAAGAGCATTTTCACCTCAACCTGGGAGAAGCCGGGATGTCGGCCACCGGCTACATCCAGGCCGCTGCCTTTGCCGGGGTGCTGGCAGGCGGACTGCTTGCCGATCGTTGGGCCAGTCACTATTATAAAGCCAGACTCTGGGTAATCATTATTGGCTTTACCATCGGAATGCCTTTCCTGTTCCTGATCCCCTCCACCCAGCTCTTCTCAATGGCCATCCTGGGGATGCTGGTATATGGGGTAGCCAAAGGCTTCAACGATTCCAACCTGATGCCGGTGCTCTGCCAGGTGATTGACAACCGCTACCTGGCCACCGGTTACGGATTTCTGAATTTCCTCAGCACCATTGTCGGGGGCGTTATGGTCTATGCCGTTGGGGCACTCAAAGATGCCAACATTCCTCTTTCCATTGCCTATCAGGTCATGGCTGTAGCTATGCTGCTTGCTACCTGGTCGTTGCTGTTTGTTAAACTGAAAAAGGAAAACTGGTAAAGATGAAGCCACTGAATTACAACGGGATTTTCGGAAATTGGGCTACCCTTTTGCTGGCAACAGATAAACATGGGGCCATAGACCGGGATAAGCAGTCCGATGAGATAGATATTCTCATCGCTTCCCGACCCAATGGCATCTATTCCAACGGTACGGCAGGCGAATTTTATGCCCAAACAGAAGAGGAATTTGACCTTATCAGCCGTCTTCTGGCAGAAAAATGTGAAAAAGCAGGCATTGCCTTCCAAATTGGAGTCAGCCACATGAGCC
>DAIDJX010000367.1 GCA_027451165.1 Prolixibacteraceae bacterium
TGCCGGCGACGGTTACAACTATCCTATGCTGAAGAGTTTTACCTTTGGCTTGTCAGTTTCCTTCTAACTTTTAAAAATTACGATCATGAAAAAACAATATTTGTGGTTTATCATCTTAAGTTTCCTGGTTATTGGTTGTGAGCTGGAACAGTTGCCTGAGTCCACCACTTCCAGGGCAGCTGTTTTCGGCAGTCCGCAGGGGCTCGAACTTTATACCAACTCTTTTTATACCATGCTGCCGAATGGGAATGGAAGTACCACGCGGGATGCCATGTCAGACTACCTGGCTGTTAAAGAGATTCCCACTTTTCTGCAGGCTGCGTTTGCACCGACCAACAGTTCAGGCTGGGATTGGGGTGATTTAAGAAACATCAACTATTTTCTGAAATTCAATACAGATCCTGCTGTACCCGTTGCGGTGAGGAACAACTACAACGGCATAGCCCGTTTTTTCAGGGCCTATTTCTATTTTGATAAAGTAGTACGTTTCGGTAATGTTCCCTGGATAAACAAGCCACTGAGTGTTACCGACACCCTGGTCCTTTATGGTGGCCGTGATCCCCGTACCCTGGTTATGGATTCGGTGCTGGCTGATATCAACTATGCTTGTCAGAACATTACTTCCACCAGCGATGCTACCAGGAGCCTGGTTACCAAATATGTGGCGTATGCTTTAAAAGCAAGGATTTGCCTTTTTGAAGGAACTTTCCGGAAATATCATACTGAGTTAAACCTCACCTCTTCAGCCAATACCTGGCTTACGGAGGCCGCCAGTGCGGCGAAAGCAGTCATGGACGCTGGAATCTACTCCATTTACACAACAGGAGGAACCACTAAGGCATACAGGACACTGTTTACCAATACGACTCCTATTGCTTCGGAAGTCATGCTGGCTGCGGTGATGGACCTTACACTCAACGAGTTGCATGATGCCAACTGGGCCTATACCAGCGGAACCTATTGGGTGAAGGGTAGTTTTATCCGGAGCTTTATCAACACTTACCTCAAGGAGGACGGTACCCCGTTTACCAACACTGCAGGGTGGCAAACCATGCTGTTCAAGGACGAAGTCAAAGGCAGGGATAAACGTTTGCAACAAACCATCCGGTTGGGAGATTATAAACGCTTAAGCAATGGTGCACTGATTCCCGCCCCTCCACTCTTTACCTATACTTTTACCGGTTACCAGCCCATTAAATGGACTTTGGATGATATGTATTACGATACCCGTGACCTGAACAACAATTCTGTGGCCCTTTTCCGGTATGCGGAGGTTTTACTTGTCTTTGCTGAAGCCAAAGCTGAACTGGGGACCCTGACTGATGCCGAGTGGGCTGCCACCATCGGGGTTCTGCGTTCAAGGGCGGGAATTACCGGAGGGCTTTCCACGCTGCCAACCGTCGTCGATCCTTATCTCAAAGCTACTTATTTCCCGGAAATTACGAGTCCGGTTATACTTGAAGTCAGAAGGGAAAGAGGTATAGAACTATGCCTGGAAGGGTTCCGCTTTGCCGATATTCTCCGTTGGAAAAGGGGAGACCTGATGAAGATGGAATGGAATGGTTTTTATGTTCCGGAACTGAAAACACCGATGGACCTGAATGAAGATGGGAAAATGGATGTAGTCTTTTATCAGGGAACAAAGCCATCCCCTGCGTTATCCGGAGTGGAATATGTCAATGTTTCTGCAACCGTTGGGACCAGTCAGAATTCCCAGCGCCTGAAAAATGACACATACGGGAAACTGACCTGGATGAACAACCTGACCAGGACCTGGAACGACCGGAATTACTATTATCCGATCCCTGCCACTGACCTGATCACAAATCCCAACCTGGGACAAAATCCCGGGTGGTAAAAATAATGCGCGCGAAGTACCTCGTGTACTTCGCGCGTTAAATAATAAATATTCAATATGAGATTATTACCCTTGTTTTTATTTCTGATCACTGCCTGTACTTTTGGATTTCTTGCCATGGATGAGCCCATGGAAAAGAAAAAGGCAGAAAATCAGACCTTTGTTGTGATGTCGTACAACATCAGAATGAACACCGAAGCGGATGGCGTGAATGCCTGGCCGCTGAGAAAAGATAAAGTTGCCGGGTTACTGCAGTTTCATGAGGCAGACCTTTTTGGTGTTCAGGAAGCTTTACCGGAACAGGTAGCCGACCTGGTAACCGCCTTCCCGGATTTTGACCATGTAGGCGTTGGCCGTGATGATGGTGTTTCCAAGGGAGAACATATGTGTATCTTCTTCCGGAAATCAAGATTTGAAAAATTAGCCGACGGCACTTTCTGGTTAAGTGAAACTCCAGAAAAACCGGGAATGGGTTGGGACGCTGCCTGCAACCGTACCTGTACTTGGATAAGGCTGAAAGACAAAGAGACAGGAAAGGAGTTTATGCATTTCAACACCCATCTGGATCACCGGGGAACTGTGGCCAGAAGGGAAGGCTCCAAACTGATTCTGAAAAAAATTGCTGAGATCAACACCAAAGGTTTACCGATGATCCTGACCGGCGATTTCAATGCGGTGAAAACGGATGAACCGATCCGGATTATCATGGCAGTGCTGCTTGATTCACGGGAGAAGTGTACTACCAAACCTTATGGACATGAAGGCACCAGCGGCGGTTTTGACGTAAAACTTATGCCCCGGATCATTGATTACATTTTCATCAATAACCAGGTGAATATTGTCCGGCACGGTTTTCTTTCCGACTGCTGGGGATTGTACTTTCCTTCAGACCATCTTCCGGTTCTGGCGGAAGTCAATTTGTAAAATTTCGGATTTCGGATTTTGGATTTCGGATTTGCCTGCGGACTCTCGTG
>DAIDJX010000368.1 GCA_027451165.1 Prolixibacteraceae bacterium
CCTGATTCCGGATTTCGGATTGGAGATTTCGGATTTGCAATTTCGGATTTAAAAGCAGGAGAGTCCGCAGGTAAATCCGAAATCAAAAATCCGCCCTCCGAAATCAAAAATTTCTGATACCTATTCAAGCGTAAACCAATCTTCAACAATATGAAGATAGTTGCCTGGAACTTCATCAACATGGAAGAATTCATTGCGGTGGATGTCATAAACATATTGATTCTTTAAATCACCGAACTGTTCTACGATGGTACGGAGGGCTTCAATCATCTGGTACACTTCCTCATCGGTAGTGGTGGGATGGAGCGACCATCGCACCCAACCCGGCTTTTCAGAGAGGTCGCCATGACTGATTTTATCTGTGATCTCCCTGGATTTTTCATAGGAAACCTCGAGCAGCAGGTGTCCGTAAGTTCCGGCACAGGCACAACCGCCCCGCACCTGGAATCCGTAAAGGTCATTCAGCAGGCGGACCAGCAAATTATAATGGATACCTTCTATGTAAAAGGAGATCACGCCCAGGCGGTCACGCAGGTTATCGGCCAGGATCTTCAATCCAGGAACGGTATCCAATCCCCGGAATGCGATTTCCAGCAATTCCTCTTCTCTCTTTCTGATATTTTCAACTCCCATCGCCGCTTTAAGCTGAAAACAAAGCGCCGCCCTGATCGATTGCAGGAATCCAGGAGTTCCGCCATCTTCCCGTACTTCAATATTGTCCACGTACTTGTAACCTCCCCAGGGGTTGGTCCAGTCTACGGTTCCCCCACCCGGCTGATCAGGCACTTCACTGTGGTACATGGAAGAATCAAAAATGAGTACCCCGCAGGAACCCGGTCCGCCCAAAAATTTATGGGGGGAGAAGAGAATGGCATCCAGTTTTTCCATCGGATTTTCCGGGTGCATGTTGATCTCATCATAAGGGGCAGAGGCAGCATAATCCACAAAGCAGACGCCTCCGTATTCATGCATAAGGGCTGCTAACTGATGAACAGGGGTTCTGACACCGGTTACATTGGAACAGGCGGTAAAAGAACCGATTTTGAAAGGCCGGTTCTGGTACCTTTCCAATTCCTTCCGCAGGTTTTCCGGAACAATTTCGAGGTGCGGGCCAGGTTCGATGACTACCACATCAGCATCTGTTTCATACCAGGAAGTCTGGTTGGAATGGTGCTCCATGTGGGTCAGGAACACAATAGGCCGTTCATTCTCTTTCAGCTCAACAGCGGCATTGACCCTCCGGTGTTGCTTCAATCCCAGGATACGCTGAAATTTGTTGATTACGGTTGTCATGCCCGACCCTGCCGTAATGATCACATCATTGGGACCTGCATTGCAGTGCTGTTTGATCAGCTGGTGCGAATATTGGTAAGCATTGGTCATCAGGATGCCCGTTTCACTGGTTTCAGAATGGGTATTCCCCACCCAGGGCCCCATCACACACAGCATTTGCTTTTCGATAGGCGCATACAGCCGGCCACTGGCAATCCAGTCGGCATAGATGATCTTCTTCTGGCCGAAAGGTGTGACAAAAGTATGATCAATGCCTACTATGTTCTTCCGGAATTGTTGGAAGTAATTTTCAAGATTCATCAACAGGTAGAATTTCACTGCAAATTAATGAAATTCCCGGAATTCCTTTGCTGACCAATATCATGACTGCAAAAGAACTACCCATTCATATCCGGGCATTATGTCATTTCGTCAGTTTCCGGCGGCTGGCATACCATTTGACAGTAAAATGCCCGGAAATTATGATGTTAAACTAATGATACAGCTATGGCAAAAGGAAAAATAGGGGTAACCAGCGAAAACCTGTTCCCCATTATTAAGAAATTTTTGTATTCCGATCACGACATTTTTCTGCGGGAAATTGTCTCCAACGCAGTAGATGCGACGCAAAAACTGAAAACCCTGTCATCCAAAGGGGATTATGCAGGTGATGTATCCGGGGCAATTGTCAGGGTAAGCCTTGACAAAAAGAAAAAGACCCTTACTGTTTCAGACAATGGTATCGGTATGACCGGCGATGAGGTGAAACGGTACATCAACCAGATCGCTTTTTCAAGCGCGAATGAATTTATGGAGAAATACAAGGATGATGTCAATGCCATCATCGGCCATTTCGGTTTGGGTTTTTACTCCTCCTTCATGGTTTCTTCAAAGGTGGAGATCATTACCAAATCATGGCAGGAGGGTGCCCAGGCAGTTAAATGGAGCTGTGATGGCAATCCTGAATATACCCTTGCCGATACGGTAAAGGAGAGTGTAGGTACCGACGTGGTCATGCACATCAACAACGATTCCGAAGAATTCCTGGAAGAAAGCAAGATCACCGAAATTCTGGAAAAATATTGCAAATTCCTGCCGGTGCCGGTGGTCTTCGGAAAGAAAAAAACCTGGAAAGATGGCAAAGAGGAAGAAACCGACGAGGACAATCAGATCAACGAGACCAACCCGGCCTGGACGCGCAAGCCGGCAGATCTGACCGATGAAGATTACCAGGCCTTCTACCGCAGGCTTTACCCGATGAGTGATGAACCGCTCTTCAACATCCACCTGAATGTGGATTATCCCTTCAACCTTACCGGAATTCTCTATTTCCCGAAAATCAAGAACAACATTGAAGTTCAGCGCAATAAGATCCAGTTGTACAGCAACCAGGTTTTTGTGACCGATTCAGTGGAAGGAATTGTGCCCGACTTTCTGACAATGCTCCATGGGGTTCTGGATTCTCCCGATATTCCGCTGAATGTATCCCGCTCCTACCTGCAAAGCGATTCCAACGTCAAAAAGATCAGCGCCCACATCACTAAAAAGGTAGCCG
>DAIDJX010000369.1 GCA_027451165.1 Prolixibacteraceae bacterium
CGGTAAGCTGGATTAATATTTAAAGGACTTATCCGGCATCGGCGGGAAAGGCGGAATGGTCACCGGTTCCTCCTTCATCTTCTTTTGCAGGAACTGAATAGCCGCTTCCAGCTGGGCATCTTTACCGCGGAAGGTGGCATAAGGCAGGTTGTCGACCACCTGGTCCGGGTCCACCCCATGACCTTCAATGATCCATTCCCCGTCTTCCGTGTAGACCCCCATTTCGCTGGCTGTGGCGATACCTCCGTCAACCAGCCGGTTACTGGAGGAGAGCCAGATTTCCCCACCCCAGGTACGTGTTCCGATCACCTCGCCAAGGTCAAGCCGCTTGATCCCTTCTGCAAAAGCTTCTCCGTCGGAAGCCGTCGATTCGTTGCACAATACCACGATATGGCCCCGGAAGGCATATTGCATGTTCCAGGAAGGGGATCCAGCCCTGGACTGCCAGAAGAACCAGGCCTTCCGGAGCAACCGGTTGAGGATCCAACTGTCGATGTTACCACCCCGGTTGTTCCTGACGTCAATAATCAGCCCCTCCCGGTTGAATACCGGGTAATAGCCCTTGACAAATTCCTGAAAATTATCGCCACCCATTGCCCGGAGATGGAAATAGCCAATCCGCTGGTCGCTCTTCTGTTCCACTTCAAGCCTCCGGGTATATTCCCATTCGTTGTAACGCAGGTTAGCATCAGCCGACATGCTGACCGGTCTGACAATTTCGTCATATACCTTCCCCGTCAGGTCTTTCAAGGTGAGTCTGACCTCCTGCCCCTCTTTTTTATCCAGCAGCCGGTTAATGTGGTCAGCGGAAAGTACTTCAACCCCATTGATTTTCTGAATCACATCTCCTTCCTGAATGCGTAAATGAGGCTGCTGAAGCGGAGATCTTTGCTCGGGATAATCGGGATCACCCTTAAAAATATGCTGAATCACGTAGCCGCCTTTGTTTGTTGACTTTTCCAGACGCGCTCCCAGTGAAGCCGGCGCAATGTCATCCGGGGATTCCCGTTTTTCGCCACCGTAAACAAAGGTGTGCAGGGCAGATAATTCCGAAACCATACTGATCAGCAGATCATCCAGTTCGTAACGGTCGGTGATCCTTTCCACCAGGGGAAGATGCCGGTCGAGGACAGCCTTCCAATCCACTCCGTGCATATTCTTATCGTAGAAATAGTCCCGCTCCAGTCTCCAGGCATCGGTCAGCAATTGCTTCCGGTCTTCAATGGGATCAACTTTGAAGATCCAGTCCCTGAGTGTAATTTTGGCATCCTTCAGGTCAGCCTTTTTTCCATCCGCATCAATCACATATATCCCGTCATTTTTCCGGATCAGGATCTTTTTCCCATTGCCCGACAGTTCAAAACCGGAAACATTATCGGTGACCTCCACCGGTTTGTTGTTGATTTTGTTGGAAATTTCGAGGGCAAATAGTTTCCGGTTCTGCCGGTCGTTTATATCCGACTGAATCCAGAACAGGAATTTGTCGTTTGAGCTCAAAGAAGCGATGTTGTCGGCAGGTACCGGCACTTCTACCAACCTCGCAGCTGCGCCTTCCATATCGGGAAGATTTTCTTTTTTTACGGCTTCAACAACTTTATTCCCTTTTTTTCCTGTTGCTCCGGTCTCTTTTTGTCCTGCATCTTTTAGTCCAACCTCTGAACTCTTTTCCTCTTTAATTTCCTTCTTCGGATTCAGTTCATCAGCTGCCAAAAACGGAGACCGGAGGGAATCGTATAGTGCCAGCATATAGATTTTTGCTGTTTTCTGGTAGAAGGGTTCCGGTTGACGTGGCCCCCAGGGGCTGCCTACCACACTGTTAAAGGTTCGGTCAGAGATAAAACAGAGCCACTTGCCGTCGGCACTGAACACCGGGTTGTAGCTTTCCGTACGGTCGGAGGTCAGTGTGTATTCCTGCCCGTTTTCCACCCGCATTACTTTGATAATGGAAGTTTGGTTTTTGGCCTGTCCGGAAAAGGCCAGCCATTTGCTGTCGGGCGACCAGGCAAGGTCGCCGAAGCCACCGGTACTGTCGCGAGCGATCACCCGGGAGACCTTTTTTTCACAATCCAGAAGTTTCAGCAGATAATCCTTTTCTGTATAGGCAATGAATTTCCCATCCGGGGAGGGAAGGTATCCCATGATCAGGGTCTGGCTTCCTGTGGAAAGTTGCCGGGGAGTGGAGAATCCATCCTTCCCGGTTTGCCAGAGTTCCATTTCTCCCGATTCATCGGAAAGGAAGATGACTTCTTCCTTTTTCCCCAGGAACCTGGCCATTTTGTGGCGGATGCCATATTTCCGGGTGACTTCTGTCCATCGTCCTCCGGAAACCGGTGCGGTAAATACCCTGCCACGGGAAGTCAGGGCAACGAAATCTCCATTGTAGGAAATGGCTGAGGATTGCAAAGACTTCATCGGATCTTTTACCCAGAAAGGTCGCTTCTGGTCGAAATCGGAAGTGAGGCTGATGTCGAGAAGTTTTTCCTGATCCGACTGAATATCATACACATAAAGGTCTGCCTGTTTTTGATAAATGATCCTGCCGTTTTGCAGGTCGGCTTCCTTCAGATCCCAGGCCACGGAGCGGGTATGTTGTTTTAATCCGCTACCCTCGGGCAACATCGACCAGAGGTTCATGGTACCGTCTCGGTCGGAAAGGAAATAAATGCGTCCTTTGAAATACATTGGGTTTTTACTGGTTCCCAAATAGTTGGAAGTCAGTGGTACAGCTTCCTCCTTTCCGTTAAATTTCCAGATATTCTGTGCGGTTCCCCCTTTGTATCTTTTGGTATGGCTTCCCTGGAAAGCAAGCCGTGTGAAATACAGAT
>DAIDJX010000370.1 GCA_027451165.1 Prolixibacteraceae bacterium
GCGATGCGCGGGTCCACTATTTTGAAGGATCTTTCTCCGATTATGAAGAAAACCGCAAACGACGCCTGGGGGATGCCACACCGAAGCGGTTCAAATACAAAAAGCTCGTCAAATAAATCGGAACTTCAGAACTCCTGAACGTGCAATCAATGACCAATGACCAATGACGCGCGCAGCGCAAATGACACGAAGTCAATGACCAATGACGCGCGCAGCGCAAATGACGCGCAGCCAATGACCAATGACGCGCGCAGCGCAAATGACACGAAGCCAATGACCAATGACGCGCACAGCGCAAATGACGCTTAGTCAATGACCATTTATAGTTGCGTTCTCGCAAACGGCACCGTATCCTGCCCGGCAAACTCCCCCTTCAGGTATTTGTAGTAGCCGGCAATGGCAATCATGGCGGCATTATCCATCGTGTACTCAAATTTGGGGATATGGAGATTCCATCTCCTTCGAACAGCTTCTTCTTTCAAGGCGTTGCGCAGACCTGAATTGGCAGACACACCACCGGCCACCGAAATTTCCCGGATATTCAGGGTTTTGGCAGCCCTGACCAGTTTGCCCATCAGGATATCAATAATGGTATGTTGAAGCGAAGCACTGAGGTCGGCCTTGTTTTCCTCAATGAACGAGGGATTTTCCTGCAACCGGTCTCTCAGAAAGTAAAGAAAGTTGGTTTTCAGTCCGCTAAAGCTGTAATCAAGGCCGGGAATGCGGGGTTTGGTAAAGGGAAACTTCAACGGATCCCCTTCTTTAGCCAGTTTATCGATGAAAGGCCCCCCGGGATAAGGTAATCCCATTACCTTGGCACACTTGTCGAAAGCTTCTCCGGCGGCATCGTCAATCGTTTGGCCGATGATTTCCATGTCGAGGTAATCCCTGACAAGAATAATCTGGCTGTTACCTCCGGAAACCAGCAAACATAAAAAAGGAAACGCCGGAGAAGCGGTTTCAACATTCATTTCCTGAATAAAAAGAGCCAAAACATGTGCCTGCAGGTGGTTGACCTCTATGAGCGGAATACCCCTCGATAAAGCGAAACCCTTGGCAAACGAGGTTCCTACCAGCAATGACCCCAATAAACCCGGGCCCCTGGTAAATGCAACAGCAGAAATCTGCTCCCCACTCACCCCTGCCCTCTTCAGCGCCAAATCAACAACCGGAATAATGTTTTGCTGGTGCGCCCTGGAGGCCAGTTCGGGCACCACACCACCGTATTCTTCATGAATTTTCTGATTGGCCACCACATTCGACAGAATGGTTTCATTCCGGATAATGGCGGCAGAGGTATCATCACATGAAGATTCAATACCCAATATGATTACTTCCTTATCTGAATTTTTCCCCTCTTTCATCCGCTTTAATGCTACCGGTTCTGATTTTTACCCGCTTTTTTGCTTACTTTGTGAAAACGCAAAATTATCAAAAAAGGCTGGAAAATAGTGCTCATCGTGCTGACAGTCCTCTTTTTTGTACTGTCTTCCTTGTACATGGCTGTGCAAACACAACCGGTGCAGCGTTTCCTTACTCATAAATTGACCCGGTTCGCCGCGTCAAGCCTGGGAATTCAACTCCATATCGGCGGCGTAAAATTCTCCTTGCTGAACAAGATAGATGTAGCTGATGTCTGGATGGAGGACAACAATGGGGATACACTGGCTTTCGCCTCCCGGATTTCAGCCAGAATTTCTGACCTTTCACTCAGAAATCGACAAATCGATATAGGTCACCTTACCCTGAACCATTTCAATTTTTCCTTGCATAAAGATACTTCGGGAGTGTATAACGTTGATTTTCTGACCAGAATGCCCCGGAAAGATACTACGCAACATAATCCCTGGAAAGTCACCTGCACCAGTTTCCGGCTAAAAAATTCCGGATTCAGCTATGAGAACGGGAATATTGACACCATCCAATATGCTGTCAGTGACCTGAATTTCAGGATCGACCAATTCAGGTACAGTCCCGACAGCATCGATTTCAGGCTGGTTTCGCTGACTTTGGCCGACAGCAAAGGCTTTTTCCTGACCGATCTGTCTGCCGATTTTCATACAGATACCCGTTTTACCGCCCTGACCAATCTTCGCCTCCAAACACTGCACTCAACCATTGAAAATGCCCGGCTGACAATTACCAAAGACACCGCAGCACAGAAAGGATCCTTACCTGACATGGGAATCTCACTTCAGGATGCAAAAATCAGTCTCACTGATGTTGCTTATTTTGTTCCCTCCCTGCAAGGAATGGATCTGGAGTTGTTGGTCTCCGGAAATGTAGAGGGAAACCTCAATAACTTGAAAGCCAGAAACTTGGTGATTTCTACCGGCAAAAACACCAAAATCAATTGTGACCTGGACCTGAGCAGGTTTGAAGGCATTTCTGAACCATTTATCTACCTTGACCTCAATCAGTCACAGACCGATTTCAACGATATCAGCGCAATCCGCCTGCCGGGAGCAAAGGCCACCAAGGGAATCCGTTTCCCTGAAAATTTCTACCAGGCAGGAATCATCACCTACCAGGGAAATTTCACCGGTTTTCCTACAGATTTTGTTGCCTATGGAACTTTTGACAGCCAAATGGGGCAGATTAAAAGTGACTTGTCGTTTGTCCCGGCTGAAAATGGCTCTATTCAATTCCGGGGAAAGATAGAAACTACTGATTTTCAGCTGGGTAAACTCATTGCATCAAAGGAGTTGGGAGGTATTTCCCTGCATGGAATGGTTAAAGGGAATTACCACAGCAAATGGGAAAGCCTGGATGCCGATTTTAATGGCGCTATTGATCA
>DAIDJX010000371.1 GCA_027451165.1 Prolixibacteraceae bacterium
TCTGATGAGGGCGGAACATATAATCACCGATTCTGACGTCAATATTACCCGTTGGCCAGGTTTGTATAACATCGGACAATTCCTGGGAGGGAACAGGTTTTACCGGTTCATCGTTGTTGGGAGAAAATCCGCGCATCCTGCCGGGCATTCTTACAAAATCGACCACCAACTCCAGGGCATAACCCCTTCTTTCTGATTCAATTTCATAAGTGCCTTCCCTGAACAGATCGCCAGCAACCGGCCATTCGTTTTTCCATAGCAAGGGACGGATACCCAGGACACTTCTTCCGCCCTGATCCAGATCTGCTTCATAATGGCAGGACATTTTTTCAATCCCATCTTCAATAATTACCCGTCCGAAGTGTCCAGGACCAACCACTCTTCCGCCGGCGGCCACGACCATTTTGCCTCCTCCCCGCAGCATGTCCCTACCCATGTTGTCGAGGTAAGGACCGGTTACTTTTCTGGAACGGCCCACTACAATGTTATAGGTGGAGTTGGCACCGTCGCAGCAGGTTCCATGAGTCCCCAGCAGATAATACCAGCCGTTACGGTAGATCAGGTCAGTGGCCTCACAATCAATGGCAATATCTATGGCCTTATTCCCTTCCACACGCTTTCCGGTTTTGGGATCGAGCTCTATCAGGCGGATAAAACCAAAATAGGTACCGTATGAACACCACAAACGGCCATCTGTCGGATCCAGAAGAAGTCCGGGATCTATCGCGTCGTTGTCCTCAATTCCATCAGAATGAGCCACCTCAATGGCTTCGGTAAATTTGAACCCTGGAGATTTAGGATCGAGCGTATGATTCCACATGGTCAGTATTTTACCGTTGTGTCCGCCCCCCAGGCCACCCCCTGTTGCGCCATACACAATGAGATAACGGTCTCCGATTTTTATGGCATCAGGTGCAGCTCCCCTGCCGGGTCTCTCCGCACCCCCATTCCAGGTCCAGCCATCTTCGGATATCAATCCCCCGCCAAATGTGCCAAATGTATAATACTTTCCTTCACACTCCACGATGGTGGAAGGATCATGAATAAAGGGTTTCCCTATTTGTGCAGTCAGGGTAAAGGTAAAACAAACCATCAGTAAAAAGGTGGCACCTGCTTTTATCCTGTTTTTTCTATATATAGTTCTCATTATTAAACATTTAGAATTTTGAAACATTGACTGAATGACTTTATTTGGAGGTAATCGCAAGGTTTTTCACCGGGTTCCCTGTTTCATCCAGAAACCGGACACAGAAATCGCTCATTCCGGGCCCATTGATCACTGCTCCCCGGATGATGTTTTTCCCTTTGTTCAGGGTGAGACGTGTGGATACCACATCATCCATGACCATACGGCGGTCACCGGAAAGCAATACTGTCTCCTTTCCGTTGAGCCACCACCTGGATGCGGAATTTGACCCCACAGCCATTCTTACGTTTTTTATTTCTTCCGGACTATTTACAACGGTTACAGCCCAGAAAAGCACCCCGTATACCGGCTTATTTAAGCCATAAGCAAACCGGAATAATTTTACATTGTAGTTTCTGCTATCCAGGGCATGCCAGGTTAGTTCCTGCCCTCCGACTTTCACTTTTTCCCCGTCTTCGGGAAGAATGGTAAACTGGTTCCGGAAATAGAGGGTATCAAATGCTTTCTTCAGGTAACTGTCAGTGAAAACAGTGTTGCTTCGGTTGGGTTTGTTAATAGGTTCCAGCAGCAGCCATCTTTGAATAAACCCTTCGTTATCAGGAGTTTTTTCGGACCTTGCAGCCGGAGTGAAATAGAGAGCGATGCTGCGTGCAGTATCTCGTTTTGTGGGATCGTCCATCAGGCGTCCTGGGTTAACCGACTGAGCCTTTAATCCTAATCCAGCCAGGAAAAGAATGCCCAGCGTAAATAAAATTTTCTTGCATTTTGAGTTCATGATCTTTCTATACTGGTTTTTTTAGTGTTAGTTTAAGAAATAGATATCCGATAAATCCTGCAAAAATTGAAGCAATAATAATTGCAATTTTTGAATTAAGAATAATATCACCATATTTATCTGTCAGTCCTGTTTTTACCCTTGTCTATTGCGGTCCCCGGAAAATTCCGGGGAGAATTGGGTCCGCTCAATTTGCCCGGCCGCATTGCTTTCAAAGTTAATTTTTTTATGTTTAACAACTGTCCTCCCGCAAAAATTTAGGCGCTGTTATACACTGGCGTAAAAGCTGAGGCGAGCATAATTCCCCTTGTCTGTGCGAAAATAATTAAAAGGATAATGTATGGAAGAAAGTATTTCAAATGTTTCATCGTCTTTTACTGTGTTTTAGGCTTTTCATTGCATGGTAACATGTGACTGTGGATTGTAGTTGATTCTGAGGAAGGTGGAGGTGAGTCCTGGGCTTTCCGGTTTCCAACAGAATTTGCCGTGGATACCTCATTCAGGATTCAAGACTTAAGACAATAAAAAAGCCCTCCTTCATTCCTTTTTTCCTGGAAATCCGGAGGGCAACGTCGGGGTGACTGGACTTGAACCAGCGGCCTCGTCGTCCCGAACGACGCGCGCTACCAACTGCGCCACACCCCGGAGCCTTATGCATGGCCTGACCACTTTTGAGGCCGGGCCATCTGATCCATGGCTGCACTTCCGAAGAAGCCGCGCCATTTCCCTCAGGCGGCACAAAAATAATATTTTCATTGATTCCCGGAGCAAATATTTTCTGATTTTCGCCAAATGGCGTAATTTGGGCCTTCCTTTAAATTTTCTGCTTATGTATCGTAAATTAATGTTTTTACCGGCGATAGTGTTTTTATC
>DAIDJX010000372.1 GCA_027451165.1 Prolixibacteraceae bacterium
ACCGGGCCATGGAAGCTGCAGCTATCCTTCAGAATAAATACGGGATGTCGGCGGAAGTGATTGATGCCCGTTCCCTGGTACCGTTCAATTATGACCTGGTTATTCAGTCGCTGAAAAAAACAGGCAGAATCGTGATTTCCGGAGATGCTTCGGCCCGCTGTTCCTTTATGCGGGAACTTGCTTCCAACATTACGGAACTGGCCTTTGATTATCTTGATGCGCCTCCGGTAGTTGTAGGCTCCAGAAACTGGATCACGCCGGCATACGAATTGGAAGATGCCTTTTTCCCGCAACCCTCCTGGATCATCGATGCCATCCATGAAAGACTTCTACCGCTGGAAGGCCATGTGGTCAGCAATGATTTTTCATTGCCGGAACAAATGGACAGGAATGCAAGGGGAATTTGAAAATTTGAAAATGAATCAATTTGAAAATGAGGAGATGCCAGATCAAAAATTAACCTGGTAAAATTAATGCACGTTCGTTGAATCGGTTTTATGAATGGCCTGTTTAGTTACCGGTTGGCTGGATACCTTCAGTACCCGGCCGATTTTAAGAATGGAGTTGGTAGTCAGGTTGTTCAGCTGGCAAAGCATGGCCACAGAAGTATTGCACTTCCTGGCAATTTCCCAAAGTGAATCGCCTGCTTTGATCGCATATTCCAGCACCGGTGAAGTTCCCATTTCCTGGACATAACCGGTTCCCTTTGCAGTAATGCTGATGCTCTCCCCGGTTTTGGGGTTGATGATCAGATCAGCCATACGTTCTTTGTCACAGATGTCTTCCCTGATTTTATAGTTGGAAAAATCATATACCATTTCAGGATTGTAAGCCACACGGTTCTCCCTGACTTCAAAATGCAGATGAGTACCCGTTGCCCTGCCGGTGCGGCCTCCCAAACCAATGGGTTGCCCTGCCCGGATGGTATCACCGGCTTTAACGAGAAATGCGGAAAGATGACCATAATAAGTTTCCAGCGCATGCATGTGCTTGACAATAACGAGGTTCCCATAACCATAATAGCGCTGTGCCCGGAAAACTTCTCCATCATAAGCCGCATATACCGTATCTCCGTATTCAAGCTTGATGTCGGTTCCCGTATGCATGCGACCCCGCCGCCATCCGTATTTGCTGATGACTTTACCCATGACCGGCATCCGGAACTGGCTCAACAAATCGCTGAACTGTAACAATTCTCCATCTTTCGGAATATATACATTTTGTTTGGCTATCATTTCAGGGCCTATACAGGTGTCTTCCGGAACTGATATCGTTTCTGCCGGTATGGTATCTGGCTGGTTAACGTGAAAACGGATCGCAAAAGCCGGTGTACAGGCAACCCATAGCAGGGCGATGAACAAAACTTTCCTCGAAATCTTTTCCTTCATTCTTTCTGTTTGACGCAGTTAGTAACTAATTCCGGAGTTAAGCCGGAAGGATTTCTGAAAACAAAAGTATAGATATTTTTATTTGAAAACTGGTTTCCTTAAGTCAAGAAAATCATTAACAATTTAACTGATTGATTTATAATATATTAAACTATTTTGCATTAACAATTTTAACAATTTTTAAAAATATTCGAAAACAAGATTAAGTGCCTTTCCATGGATATCTTTGTTTTTCGACTGCAGGTAGGAAGCCTGTTGAATTTAAAATATACCGGCTTTTTAGTTAATTTGTAAACAAAATAATACTGATGAATTACAACACTTATATGAATCTTCCTCAGATGTTGACTCCGGATATTCCGGTGGAAAAGGAAGATTCCGGCCCGTCGCCCCAGCTGAACGGCCACATTCATACCCCATACTCTTTCAGTGCCTTCAGCGAAATGAAAGAGGCCTTTGTGATGGCCAGGAAGGAAAACATCATTGCTTTGGGAATCAATGACTTTTATACCACCGACGGCTATGATGAATTTGCCGGTCTGGCCCTGCAATTCAAAGTATTTCCCCTTTTCAACATCGAATTCATGGCCTTGCTGAAAGAAGAACAACAGACTGGCACCAAAGTGAATGATCCCGTCAACCCTGGGCGTACCTACCTCAGCGGCAAAGGATTACGTTTCCCTGTACAGATAAGTAAAGAGAGCAGGCTAAGGTTGGAAAAACTTCGGGTGGAAAGCAACCGTCAGATTGTGGAAATGGTAGCCAGGCTTAACGGTTTTCTGGCTTCTCTTAAGTTCGGAATCACGTTTGATGCAGAGGAAATCAGAAAAAAATACGCACGTAACCTGCTTAGAGAGCGTCATATCGCTTCAGCTTTCAGGATTGCTGCTGAAGCAAATTTCCCGGGTGAAGAGTTGCGGGATTTTTACACCCTTGTTTTCCAGGGTAAAGGGATAAAGTCAGCATTATCAAACAGTGCTGCGCTCGAAAATGAGATCAGGAACAACCTTTTGAAAGCCGGAGGGCCTGCCTTCGTTCCGGAGGATGAAAATGCCTTCCTCAGTCTGGAAGAGGTGATGACCCTGATCAAAGATGCCGGCGGTATACCCTGTTACCCGGTGCTGTTGGACGATGCAAAGGGAAATTTCACTGATTTTGAAGGGGACTGGCCCCGGATGGCCGATCTGCTTGAGGCAATGAACATTTTCATGATCGAGCTGATCCCGGGCAGAAATGATTTTCAGATTCTGAAAGAATTTGTCCGCTATTTCCACTCCCGGGGTTTTGTTGTCACCTTCGGAACCGAGCACAACACGCCCCAGCTTGATCCGCTGACCATCTCCTGCCGCGGTGGGGTGCCGCTGGATGAAGAATTGACGCGCATCAA
>DAIDJX010000373.1 GCA_027451165.1 Prolixibacteraceae bacterium
GTCGGGCATCTCTCTGCCACCAGGGCAGCCGTATCTGCCAGGGCGGCATCCAGTGATTCATTGAATGGAATTCCGATCCTGATGTCAAATCCCCTGCCAATATAGGTCAAACCAAACTTTTCCCTGTATTTTGCCGTCAACCGGACACAAATTCCGCATTTAATGCATTTTCCGGGTTCGTAAACGATGCCGTTGGTCTGGAAGTGTTTGGTCATCGCCCTCCTCGGACTGCTCTGGAAACGTTTTTGATCTGCCTGGTACATCGAGGAATAATCCCGCAACAAACAATCATCGGCAGCGCGGCAGTCACAATGCAGGCATCTTTCAGCCTCCCTGACCGCCTCTTCCGGAGAGAAACCGGCAGCAGTAATTTCCGGATAAATCCGGGAACGACTCAGGCTTTCCTTCAGGTATTCTGCAAATTCCGTCTGGTGCAGGCGTCCGAACCGCGAATTGAACTGCCTGGGTTCGCCAATTACCTTCTGCCCGTTCAGAAACTGCCAGACGGAATAAGCCACCTCCTTACCCTGACCCAGCGAACGGATGGCCAAACGGGAACTCCTGAGGACATTCCCAATGGCGAAGACACCCCGCTCGCTGCTTTCATAGCTGTTCCTGTCTACTTCCAATCCTTTGGGATTTCCATGGAGCCCGAATGATTTGGTGTAATCATCAAGATTTCCGGTAGCAATGACCACAGCATCGTACTTATGCTTGAATTTTGAAAAGGAAACATCATCCACCAACACATTTCCATGAAAGTTCACGCCGGTTGAAAGGATGGTATTGATTTCCCGGTCAAGCGCTTCTTCCGGAAGAATTTCTCTGCTGATGGCAGTCCGCAGGGCGCCACCAGGCTTGTTATCCCGGTCATAGAGGGTAGGTTCAATTCCTTTCAGGCGCAGGTAATAGGCAGCCGCCAAACCGGCAGGGCCAGCACCAATAATGGCCACCTTATGCCCGGAGAGGGGTGGTACCGGAGATGGATGCACATTGCTTTCATCTCCCACAAAGCGTTTTAGCAGGCAGATGGAAACAGGCTGATCCACATTTTTGCGGTGGCAGGCGCCCTCGCAGGGAGCAGGACAGATTCGCCCCAACACTGAAGGCAGGGCAATATCCCGTTTCACTACTTTAAGTGATTCCTCCCATTTGCCTTTGGCAATGAGGCGGTTCATCAACGGGATGTTCATGTGTGCCGGGCATCCGGTCTGGCAGGGCGCTTCACAATCACCCACATGCTCGCTCAGCAACAGCTCCAGCGCCATCTGACGGGCTTCCCTGATCTCTTCATCTTCCGTAGTGATGATCATTCCCTGTGCTGCCTTTATGGAACAGGAAGGGAAAATTTTACCGGCACCGTCTTTAACCAGGCAGAGCATACAGGAAGTAAAATGCTCCAGATCATTGTCCATGCAAAGCGCGGGGATTTCAATCCCCGCCTCCCGGGCGGCGTGCATCACGGAGGTACCCTCGGGGACTTCAATCTCCCTGTTGTTTATTTTTAAGCGGATCATACAATTTCATTTAACATCAATGGCATCTTCCGGACAAACAATCCGGCAACTGTCACATTTGATACACAGCTCAGTATTGATCACATGCCTTTCCAGCGGTTTAAAGGGAATGGCATCGACCGGACAGGACTGGGCGCATAAAGTACACCCGATGCACTTTTCGTTGACAGAATAGGTGATCAGTCCGGTGCATTTCCCAGTGGGGCACACTCCGTTCAGGTGAGCTTCGTATTCACTCCGGAAATATTTCAGGGTACTCAGGATTGGATTGGGAGCGGTTTTCCCCAATCCGCACAAACTGCCCCGCTGGGTCCAGTGGGCCAGCTTCTCCAGTTCGTCCAGATCGCCCGGCTTGGCTTTGCCGGTTGTAAGATTATCCAGGATATCGAGCATCCTTTTGGTGCCGATGCGGCAAAAAGTGCATTTTCCGCAGGATTCATGTTGCGTGAAAGAGAGAAAATAGCGGGCAATATCAACCATGCAGTCGGTATCGTCGAGCACCACCATACCGCCGGAACCCATCATGGCCCCCATTTTGGTCAACGATTCATAATCGATGGGGGTATCAGCCAGTTCTGCCGGAATACAACCTCCGGATGGGCCTCCGATCTGTACTGCCTTAAAACTCCTGCCATTGGCAATTCCACCGCCAATTTCAAACACCACCCTTTTTATGGTGGTACCCATCGGCACTTCGATCAATCCGCCACGGGCCACTTTCCCGGCAAGGGCAAACACCTTCGTTCCCTTGCTATGCTCGGTGCCAATCGAAAAAAACTTATCAGGCCCTTCACGGATGATGAAGGAAATCTGGGCCATGGTTTCTACATTGTTGACCAGCGTTGGCTTCCCCATATAGCCTTTTTCAGCCGGGAAAGGTGGCCTGATGTGCGGAAAGCCACGCCTGCCCTCCAAAGATTCGATGAGGGCAGTTTCCTCTCCGCAGACGAAGGCACCCGCCCCTTCATAGATTTCCAGATTGAAGGAGAAATCTGTTCCTAAAATATGGTTACCCAAAATATTGTTGTCATAACAATTCTTCAGCGCTTCCCGTACTCGTCTGACAGCCAGCGGATACTCAGCCCGGATGTAGAAGAAACCCTGTGAAGCACCGGTGGCGTAGGCAGCAATGACCATTCCTTCGATTACCCGGTATGGGTAGGATTCGAGAATCATCCGGTCCATAAAAGCACCAGGATCCCCCTCGTCTCCATTGCAGATGATGTATTTATGGTCGCTT
>DAIDJX010000374.1 GCA_027451165.1 Prolixibacteraceae bacterium
TCAGCGAAGGTAGTTTCTGAGCATCAGCCTGCTCGCTGTTCACCCTCGAAGATTCACTGTTCAGACTGCTTTTCCTGACCTGGATGTTTTGCGCCAACGCGTAATTGATACAGTTGGTAAGGCTCCAGGCTGTTTTGGACGGGGTATTCTGAGCGGCCATCCAGAGCGGCCAGATCAGAAGCGAAAATAAAATGATCCGTTTTGTCTTCATAATATTCTGAAATTGTCGCATCAAAACTATTTCCGGAGACCGTTTCATGAAAATGAAATAGAAGTTTGGGTGGATTTTAACGATGGAAGGGCGGATTTTGTCTTTTTTAACCGTATAGAACGCAGAGGTGGCGCAGAGGTCAACTCTGATATTTCCAGGCTGATGGCAGAAAACCTGAAAGAAGAAGTCAAGCCAACTGATTTGCCCTTTTTACCGATTACCGGTTAAAGCTGATCTGTTTCAAACAGCGGGGTGGGGTATAATACTGCTGTGTATTTTGTGGTTTACAACCCCGGAACAATTTTCTCTTTTTGTTAGTAAATGTTTATTTTTGAATGCTTCAATGGACGGACGCTTTTAACCATTGGAAGATTGAATGTCTTTTACCGGACTTTAAATGGTATTATATGTTGCAGTAAAACTCAAATCCCTATGAGAAAGAAATGGTGGTTCTTCGCAATCCTGGCCACCTCCGGGTGGATTATTACCAGCAGGTCGTTTGCACAGGATTTTACTTTTGTAGTTTTCCCTGATTTACAGAATGAAAGCCAGTACAATCCGGCGATGCTGACCTCCCAGATGAACTGGATCGTAGCCAACAAAAGCACGTCATGGAATGTGGTTTTTGCCGCCAGTGTCGGAGACCTGGTCAACAACTCCAACAGCACCACTGAGTATGGAAATGCCGATGCCGCCTTCGATATCCTGGATGCCGGGCTGGTTCCCTATACGGTGGTGCCGGGTAACCACGATTACCCGGGCTACTCTACACCCTTGCTATGGTCCACTTATTTCGGGACCTCCCGTTTTACCGGGAAAAGCTGGTTTGGAGCCGCTTACGACAACTACAACAGCTATTCCTTTTTCAGCGCTTCCTGTAACGATTTCATTGTCATCAACCTCCAGTACAGCCCAACTACGGCCATTCTGAACTGGGCCGATGCCCTTCTTAAAGCCAATCCTGCCAGGCGGGGAATAGTGGTACAACACAACATTCTCAATGTGGATAACTCCTGGAACAGCCCTACTTCTTACAATGCACTGAAAGACAATCCCAATCTGTTTCTTATGCTCTGCGGCCACATGCATACGTCCACCGATGGAGCAGCCTACCGGGCAGAGTTGGGTGACGATGGTCATACCATTCACATCGTACAGGCTGATTACCAGGATATGAGCTACGGTAACGGCTACCTGCGTCTTTTGCGCTTTTCTCCCGCCAATGACAAAATCTACATGACCACCTATTCTCCCTATGCCAACAAGTCAATCACGACATCGCCTGACCAGATGGAACTGGTGGTGGACCTGAATTCGGCAACGGTGACCTGGGATGGAAGCGCCGGCTCCAACTGGTCAACCGCTGCCAACTGGACACCGCCCAACCTGCCGGTGGCCTGCACGCATGTGACCATCCCCGGAAGTGGAATTACCAATTTTCCGGTGGTCAGCACCACTGATGCAGTCTGCAATAACCTGTCGATCGAAGCCAAAGGCCAGCTGACCATCCAGTCGGGCGCCAAACTGACTGTTTCCGGGCAAACAGCCATCCAGTCGTTAAGTCCTACTGACAATGGTTCGCTGATTGTCGATGGCACCCTGTCGCCCGCTTCGCTCACTTACTACCGGCAACTACGTTCCATCGCCAATTATGGGGATTACCACTATTTTTCGGCTCCGGTTGCCGGTCAGGCGATTGGCGGATTCAAATCAACGGATAACTACGCTGCCACCATCTGGGATTGGCAGGAGAACAACACTATACCCTGGCAAATTCTCTCCTCCGGGAGTTTTGTACGCGGTAAAGGCTATAACCTGACTCAATCGGGGGGAAATGGCCGCTTTGCCTTCACCGGCAGCCTGGTGACGGCTCCCTTCCAGGTCACGGCGACTGCTCCCTACAATTCTGAAGCGGAGCATTACAACGACCAGCGTGGCCTCTGGGGCGGCGGTGGCTGGAACCTGCTGGGCAATCCCTTTCCTTCGGCCATGGATGCGTCCCGTTTTATCAGCGCCAATCTGACCAGCTTCGACCCCAGCTACCAGGCGCTGTACATTTATGATGGCGTCAGCAACACCTACCAATATGCAGCCGCAACTATTCCCGGCTATCCCGGAGCGGGATTGTTCGGTTCGGTGATCCAGGCCGGACAGGGTTTCTATGTGCTGCCCAATTACAGCGGGCTGTTGTTTAACTTTATCCCGGGCAGCGGCACTTCCGGCATGCAAACACACAACACGGCGGTGGAAATGAAATCGGCTGCCAAACCCTGGCCCGGACTGACCCTGAAAGCAGCTTCCGGGGAAATGGAAAAGACCGCCACGGTGGTGTACAACGACCAGATGAAGGCAGGTCTGGACCCGGGCTATGACGTGGGACAGCTTCCATCGGGCGATGGTCTGGAAATTTATACGGCGCTGGTGCAGGACAACGGGGTGAACTTTACCCGCCAGGCACTGCCTCTGGCTGATTACCACCGGAACATCATCCCGG
>DAIDJX010000375.1 GCA_027451165.1 Prolixibacteraceae bacterium
GTATCCTGATGGTCATTACTTCCATTGCTGCATTTTACATCAACCAGGTAATCAGCAAAGCCATATACCAGGGCAAAGAAGAAATTGATTTTGAAGCTCCTCTTACCCATCTGGTGTGGATCACTTCCATCCTCTCCATTATCGTCACATTTATTGCCAGCTACCTGATGATCCCCGATCTGAACGGAAACACAAACATGTGGTGGATTCTTTCCACCATCATCAGCTGCGGTACCATCGGTGGCGCTTTGATTCCTGAATTCACCAAGATTTTTACCTCTCCCAAATCTGCTCATGTCCAGGAAGTCGTTAAATCAGGCCAGGAAGGCGGAGCTTCCCTCACCATTCTTTCCGGTTTTGTTGCTGGTAATTTCAGCGCCTTCTGGATGGGACTGGTTTTCTTTGCCCTGATGTTCATCGCCTTCGTATTCAGCACTATGGGATTGTCTGAAATAATGATTTATCCGACGATCTTTGCTTTCGGCCTCGTGGCTTTCGGTTTGCTGGGAATGGGCCCTGTTACCATCGCTGTTGACAGCTACGGACCGGTAACTGACAATGCCCAATCGGTGTACGAATTGTCCCTGATTGAAGAAATCCCGAATAAAGATGTGGAAATTGAAAAAGAATTCGGTTTCAAACCCGATTGGGAAAAATCGAAGTATTACCTGGAAGCCAACGACGGCGCCGGAAATACCTTTAAAGCCACTGCCAAGCCTGTTCTGATCGGTACCGCTGTTGTCGGGGCCACTACCATGATCTTCTCCCTGATCCTGATGATCCAGAAGACCCTCGGTGTCAATCCCACTGAAATTCTCAACCTGCTGAATCCTTATGCCATTCTCGGCTTCCTTCTTGGCGGTGCTGTCATTTACTGGTTCACGGGCGCCTCAACCCAGGCTGTTTCAACCGGTGCATTCCGTGCTGTGGAGTTCATCAAGAAAAATATCAATCTTGACCCCGATGCCCCGAAAAAGGCTGATCCAAAATCTTCCACTGAAGTGGTGAAAATTTGTACCCAGTATGCCCAGAAAGGGATGTTCAATATCTTCATTGCCATCTTCTTCTTCGCACTTGCCTTCGCAAGTCTCTCTTCCCCGGCAGGTATCGGTGGAAACGACGCTGTTGCCCTCTTCATCAGCTACCTGATTGCCATTGCCGTATTCGGTTTATTCCAGGCTGTATTTATGGCCAATGCCGGTGGTGCCTGGGACAATGCCAAGAAAGTGGTGGAAGTTGATATGAAAGCCAAAGGTACTGAACTTCATGCTGCAACCGTAATTGGAGATACCGTTGGTGACCCGTTCAAGGATACTTCATCCGTAGCCCTGAACCCGATCATCAAATTCACCACACTTTTCGGATTGCTGGCCATGGAAATCGCCATCTCTGAAAATTTCTACAAGGTGGCTCCCTATTTTGGTATCGCATTCTTCATTGTTGCCCTGATTTTTGTGTGGCGCTCATTCTATAAAATGAGAATTCCGCAGTAATTGCAGGGGGTTTTCATTAAGTAACCAAAAAGAGCAGGAATTATCAGTTCCTGCTCTTTTTTTATTGCTTTCAGTGAACTAATTTTGACGAAATCAGTTTAAATTGATGTGATGACGGTTTGAACGGGGGAATGAAATGAGGAACAAGAAATAATTAATAATTAATAAAAAATAAAACAGACCATGGCAGACTTATCCACCACCTATATGGGTATTCCGTTAAAGAACCCATTGATCCTCGGAGCCAGCAACCTGGTGACCAAACCGCAAACCATTAAACTGCTCGAAGAAGCAGGTATTGCTGCGATCGTATACAAGTCGCTCTTTGAAGAGCAGGTACAACTGGAAAGCCTGCAGCTGATCGAAGAAATGGCTGAATATGAAAACCGGAATGCAGAAATGACCCGTCTTTTCCCCAGCCTGGAACATGCCGGCCCGAAGGAGCACCTGATAAACCTGAAGAAACTGAAGGAACAGGTCAGAATTCCTGTGATTGGCAGCCTCAACGCTTTGTATGAACCTACCTGGGTGGAGTATGCTGCCGAAATGGAAAAAACCGGCATCGACGGTCTGGAAATCAACCTGTATGCCACACCGGGCTACTTTGAAATATCAGGCAGTTCCATTGAGGAGAAGCAACTGGAAATCATTAAGTCTGTCAAACAGGCGGTAAAAATCCCGGTGAGCGTGAAAATCAGCCCTTTTTATACCAATACGCTGAATTTTATTAAAAAGGCCGATGAGGCGGGCGCCGATGCCTATGTGCTGTTCAACCGGTTTTTTCAGCCGGATGTGGATGTGGAAACAGAAACTTTCCATTATCCCTGGGAACTCACCCAAGCGCAGGATCGTCACCTGTCGACCCGTTATGCCGGGTTGCTGTATGGTCATCTCGATGGCAGTGTATGCATCAACCGGGGTATCTATACGGCTGAAGATGTCATCCGGGTCATTCTTGCCGGTGCCGATGTTGTTCAGATCGTGAGTACCATTTACAAGAACCAGCCCGGGGTGGTGGCCACTATACTTGGAAAACTGAATGAATGGATGGACAAAAAGAAATACCAGACACTGGCAGATTTCCGGGGTAAACTCTCGCGCAAAACCCTGAAGGATCCCTTTATTTACCAGAGAGCCCAGTATGTCGATATTCTGGCGAAATCAGAGGAGATCTTCAAGAAATACCCG
>DAIDJX010000376.1 GCA_027451165.1 Prolixibacteraceae bacterium
CCAATAAAACCACTGGAAATGCCAGGTTGTCAAAAACCCTCTTTGAGGGGACTCCGGCGCGCTGTACCAATCCTGAAAACCATTATGACTTTGAGATTGATGTACGATCAGGTATTTACCGGGTCAGAGCATCCATAGGTGATTGTTATGTGCAAACCTGGCAAAAAGTTGAATTCGAGAATGTAACCGGAGGCACCTACCAGATAAACCCCGGTTTATTCACCTGGACCCCCGAAAGGATCGTGCGGGTCAAAGACGGAAAGCTGACCGTCAGGATTTACCTGGGAGAGTCAAACCAGAAGGCAGGTATTGCCAGCATCGTATTTCAGCAAATAGATTAGAAGTACGAATTACACGAATTAGGACGAATTATACGAAATCGGGTGAGGTTCAGTTGTTCCTTATGTCATAAGCCATTAAGGCTTCGTTGTGGCGGATAAAGAGCTTACCGTGACTGATGGTGGGATGGGCCCAATGGTGCATGGTGCCCAAAGGAACCTTAAAACGGCTGATGACGGTAAATTTCACGGGATTGGCATCCAACAGCGCCATTTCACCATCCTTTTCGGTATAAGCATAAAAAAGCCCGTCGGCATACAACATTACACCCCCGCCCAAATCTCTCGAGGTGTACCTGATTTTTCCAGTATAACGGTTTATACAGAACCATTTGGGTTGCATGTATGCCGGGGTATAAATACAACTGTCTTTGAAAAAATACCCGCCGGCAAAATTGATTACTTCCTTGTTCCGCCATAAAACTTTCGCATTTTTCCCGTCGGGAGATAACTGCAGCATCACCAGTCCGGAACTGTCTTTCCGTGAGGTGCTGCCGATGAGCACCGTGCCATCTGAATAGACGGGTGTGTTGGCATGGATCTTATTGTCCTGAAACTGGAAAAAGCGCCAGAGCAGATCTCCGTTGTCGGCATTGATACCGATAATGGAGGAGGCTGTCAGGTTGACGATTATTTTTTGTCCGTTGTGGTTAAACAGGATGGGAGAGGAGTAGGTGGCCTGTTCTTCTGAGCCTTTCGACGCCCAGATTTTCTCGCCGGTAAACCGGTTCAGACAAACCATGTTGTTGGTTTTCCCGCCCGGGGTGATGTATACCCTGTCATCCACCACAAGAGGGGATTCTGAAAAGCCAAATTGCACGGAGTCGGCCTGTAAATCCTTGAAAAAATCCACCTTCCAGATTTCCTGTCCGTTTCCTGAGTCAAGACAGTATAAAACGCCGTTGCCGCTTTCAATGTAAATCCGGTCGCCGGCAACGGTAGGGGTGGAACGCGCTCCGGCAAAAAGGGCGGTGAAATCAGTGCCGTACGCTTTGGTCCACAGCAGTTTACCCTGAAGGTCGAAGACAAACAATTTGCCTGTTCCCACAAGGGTATCAGGAATGCCGGTAACGTATACCTTGTCGTTGGCGATCACCGGACTACCCTGACCGGCGCCGAGCCCTTCAAATGACCAGAGCATTTTCGGACCTTCGGCAGGCCATTCTTTCAGGAGGTTCTTCTCCGGATAAACGCCATTCCGGTATGGTCCGCGCCATTGGGCAATTTCCTGGGCAACTGCACCCAGGCTGACAACGAAAAACAACAGAAACAGGAAACTTACTCTCATACGAAAAGTTATTAAAGTGGCCAAAAATAGGAATTTACCATAATTTGTATTCCTGAATGGTAAATAATTACAGCGGTGCATTTCTGTGGCTATATCAGAAAAACGCCTTCTTTAATTCTTCAATCTCTTCATCACCAATTGGATAGAACTTGCCGATCGCCTTGCCCATGCACAGCGATTTGGCGGAAAATTCAGCCACTTCCAGCCGGTCGAAGGCCTGTAACAGGGTTTTCCCTGTTACGATTACCGCATCGTTGTTGACCAGCACGGCGGCTGTTTTATTGGAAATCATTTCAGGAATATCGGTTTTCCCCGCAAACTGTGAACCAAAGGGGAGGTTGGGCATATCCTGCAGGAAGATCCAGCTTTCCGGAATGGTTTTGACATCCATATGTTCATGGGTAGCCCCGAAGGCCATCAGGTAGGGAGGCTGGGTCATGATGATGGCATTGACGTGAGGATTCATTTTATAAATCTCATGGTGAAGCCACATAGCCCGGCTGGGCACTTTCCCCGGTTCCCTTTTTCCGTCGCGAATTTGCACGATGTCATCCAGCCCGATGTTCCAGCGGGTGATATCAGTGCGGGTGATCAGAAAGTCATTTCCGCGCCAGCGTACAGAGGCGGTGCCGTAAGTGCTCATCATCAATCCCTGGTCACAGGCCCTGCGAACCATCCGGACAATCTCCGTCCTGATTTCCTTTTCATCTGAGGCAGATACTACATGGTCCATCTCCGGAACGTTATGCGGAATCTGTGCATCAAAGCCGATGAGTTGTTGCTCATCTAAAAAGTGAGGTTCTCCCAGCGCTTTGGAATTGATCAGGGTGCGGGCACAAAATTCCATGGCTTCAAAGCGTTCATAGGCTTCGATCAGGTTTTTACCGCCCACGACAGTCCCGTGATTTTCCATGATAACCGAGTTGAAGCCTTTGGCAAATTCAGAAGCAATGGCATCTCCCAGTTTCTGGCTGCCTGGAAGGAAGTAAGGGGCAAAGCCAATGGGGCCGCATACCTGTTGTGCCTGCGG
>DAIDJX010000377.1 GCA_027451165.1 Prolixibacteraceae bacterium
AACACATTCATTCGTGGATGATTTTGTGATGTTAAACCGGGGTTCACCCAACAGGACATCCCTGCCATTGGTATTCACCACTTTAAACCGTTCCAGATCCATATGCTGGTCGGCATAGCCGGAATACTTATCCTCTCCAAGGGTAATTTTGAGGGTTTTTCCTGTTGCCGGATAGAGCGTCTCACTGTTCGAGAGGGTGGTATATTCCTTAAAATTACTTACTTCCCGTGAGGCTACCACAACCATGGTCATCAGCGCAATCAGCCATACACCGACCATGGCCAAACCGATCACCGTATTGTTGGATTTGTAATCAAACACGAGCTTTGTCCCGACATACAACATGGCCAGCAGGGGTATTCCTACGAGAAATCCGAGGCAAATCAATCCCCAGACCACCGTTCCCCTGGAAACGAAATGCCCCAGTAATCCGGATACCTGAAAATCAGGATTCATCGGAATCGGCCAATCGGTTAGGAAGGTCTGACCGATCACCAGGGAGGAGATAAAGGCCAGCAAACCTGTAAATGCTATGAAAATCAGGAAAATTCCCAGCGCTATCACCGTGGCCTTAAAAAGTCCTTTTGTAAGATCTGTCAAGGCATCTCCGGTTTGTTTGGCGATCTTGACACCTTTCGAGGGAGTTCCACTTTCCGCATTTCCGGAGATTGTCCCTTTTTCTGATGGATTTTCATCACGGATAGTCTGCTCAATATTGGAGATATTCACTTTTTTTCCTCTCATCTCCAGCCGCTGTGCCGTAGTCAGCGCCCTGGGTACGGCAATCCAGAGTACCAGATAGGCCAGTAATCCGATCCCATTGGCAAAGAACAAAATAGCCATCAGGATTCTGACTACCAGCGGATCGATATTAAAATAGGCCGCCAGCCCGCTGCATACGCCACCAATTATTTTATTTTCCGGATCCCGGTACAACCGTTTCTTTCCCTTCTCCGGTGTAACAGTCTGACCGTTAACTACCTCCTCTTTTGCAAAATCTTCAGGTGTGCCCATAATCGCAATGACTTCATCCACCCATTCATTGACCACGACCGTGCTTTCACTTTTGCCCTTTTCCAGAAACAGTTCGCAAATCCGCATTTCTATGTCAGAAACAATCTCAGCTCCTTCAGGATCAGCGCCAAAGTGATTCTTTAGCTTATTCAGGTATTGCTGAAGCTTTTCGTACGCATCTTCCTCGATGTGAAAAATGGTTCCGCTGATATTTATGGTTATTGTCTTTTTCATTTTATTTCTGTTTTTTGATGTTGTTTTATTGTTCAGGCTTCATGATTTTTAATTTTTGCAACAGTATCCACCAGTTCCATCCAGGACTCATTCAGGGCTTTTAAAAATTCCCGGCCTTCGGTGGTAAGTTCATAATATTTCCGGGGAGGTCCCTGAGTCGATTCTTCCCAACGGTAAGTAAGTAATCCGTCATTTTTCAAACGGGTGAGCAACGGATAAAGCGTTCCTTCCACCACGATCATTTTGACGGACTTTAATTCCTGGATGATGTCGCTCGCATAAAGGGGCTTCCCGTCCAGCACCAGCAGTATGCAATACTCGAGTACTCCCTTTCTCATCTGGGCTTTTGTGTTTTCAATTTTCATGTTTCTTCCCTTTCCTTGTTAAATTGTTTTCTTTTCATTGGCTTTGAGACATTTTATAATACCTGTTTTTACATTGAAATAGGTATTGCAAATATATAAAATAATTTTGGTACTATGCAATACATGGTATTATTTTTTTTCATAAAAAAAGAGGGGCCTCACAGCCCCCCTTTTCAATATCTTGTAAAATACTCAGGATCAGAAGATATACCTAACACCGAGTTGGATTCCCCAGGTAGAGGAAGCAGAAACGCTGTTGATAAAGGTTTCCACCGGCAACTTATTGTTAACCCTTTCCATGGTAAAGGTAGGTTTGTTGTTGACCGGAGTACCGGATCTCAGAATTGCGCCGTTGGAGACATTCAGGTTTTTATAGATACCCCAGTTGGCACCATCGAGGATATTGAAATTTCTCAGCACATCGCTGACCAGGTTGCTGGCATTCAGAATGTCGCAACTCACCTGGATGGTGTTCAGTTGTTTGCCGACCATGAATTTGAAATCCTGCATGATTTTGGCATCCCAGCGGTTAAACCAGGGGAAACGGGCAGCATTTCTTTCAGCATATTCTCCTTTATGTTTGCTCAGGTATTTATCCTGTTCCAAATATTTAAAGAATGCATTGACCTGTTCCTGTGCAGTGAACAATACGGTTGAGCCGCTTTTAATGTCAGTGAAGGTAATTTCTGAAGGATTCTTCGGAATATACATCAGGTCGGCGGTTACTCCGTCCTGGTTGAAGTCGTTGGCATAACGGTAGGAGAAATTACCAGCGCTGTATCCGTTATAGAAAACGGAGAAGGTGGTAGCCAGGAATCTGGTGTATTCCACTTTATAGGAAACACTTCCAACCACGCGGTGCGGGGTCATATACTGGGAATAGCTCATATCCAGGTCGTTCTGGCCACGTACCGAGTTGTTACCCGACCATGCAGAAGCAGCTTGTGATCCCGGGTTGCCGGTAATGTCTTTGGCCATGGTATAAGTATAGGCGAGGCTGGCTTCGAGGTTCTTTACAATCGGGAAGGCGAGCTG
>DAIDJX010000378.1 GCA_027451165.1 Prolixibacteraceae bacterium
TAAGCCTGACTATGCATTCCGGATGAGTGATAACAAAATTTTATATATCAAAAAAGAGGAAGGGCCGGAAATCTATGCTCCGTTTCAACTGTTTATTCTCGACCGGAAAGGGAAGGAATGGATCTCATCCAGGGAAACCGAAATTGCAGAAGGTTGCTTTCTGGATTCCGTCGAAATGGTGACTATTGATCAGAAAAAGTTCCTCTATTTCGAGGTCGGACAGTTGGGAGGCAGCATGGGGGATCAGGCCATTGAATTTGCACTGTATGATTTCAAAACAGACGTAAAGTATTCCATTGAATATGAGCAATATCCCGAGGCCGGAATTACTGTGACACAGTTTAATAAAAGCGATAACCTCCAGTCTCACCCTTTGTATAAAAAATATCTTGAATCGAGGATCAAAAAATCAGCCAGGATTTTTAAACCTGATGCACGGGAAAAGCTGATCAGGGCGTTTAAATCAGCCAATAAGGGTCAGATCACACAGCTGGAAGATCCGGAAGCTACCCAAATGCTCATCCGTTTCAAAGCGGTGACAACAAAAGAGATGCTCTTTAAAATTCCTCCGGAAGATGACCCGGAAAGTGAGGAAGCCACAATAGTGAGTTCCGCGGACAACGGAGATTATGTTGTTGTCTCCTATTTTAAGGGGCCGGTTCTGGCTTTCAGGAAATCCACACAGGAATACTTTTGTGTGTATGTACCTCCAATGATGGATGAGTACATCGCCCACGTGGAATTCAATAAAGCGGGCAATCTGGTCTTTAACAGCGAAGCAGGAGGGAAGCCATATTGTTTGGTGGATTTGGATGAACTCGTTTACCAAAGGCATTCAGAGGGGGATGGCCGGTAATTGCCCCTGGCGCCTCCAACAATTCTTGTGATTTTCCACTGCTGCCGGGAGCGTTCCCGCAAATTCTTCAAAAAAGATCAGAAGGTTTGATTTGTAAGAATTCCTCCACAGGAATGCCATCTTGCCCGATGAGCAGCATTTTATCCGGATTAAATTTCCCGGCGAAAACATCCATTCCCTTTTTGCCTGATCCGGAACTGCTTTTTACTTCAACGCCGATTACTTTGCTCCGGTACTGAATAACAAAGTCCACTTCATCATTTCTTTCCCTCCAGTAGAACAAGGATATCTCTGTTGTTGCTATATGGTTGATCAAATGCGCGCCAACAGCCGACTCCACCCATCTTCCCCATATTTCGGGACGGAGTATGGTTTCTCCCCGGTTAAGGTGCGACATGGCTGACAGCAATGCCGAATTATGTACTTGGAACTTGGGAATGGATGATCTTTGTCGAACTGCTGACGGGGAAAACTTCTCAATACCTCCCAGCATCCCGGCGGTGTGAAGCAAGTTAAGGTAATGAGACAGCGTCGTGGTATTCCCGGCATCCTGTAACTGTCCGGCAATTTTTGTGAAAGACAACAATTGTCCGGAATACCGGCATCCAATTTCAAAGAGATTTCGCAAAAGAGCAGGTTTATCCACGCGGGTCAGCATCAGGACATCCTGGGATATGCTTGTCTCAATCAGCGAATCCATAATGTACCTTTTCCACCTGGGTTCATCCTCTTTTATGTATGCTGCGCCGGGGTATCCCCCGAACCAAATGTATTGGTTCAGGTCAAAATCAAAAGCATCTCTCATTTCTGCGAAAGACCAATGCTCCATCCAGATGATTTCAAACCTTCCTGCCAGCGATTCGGTAAGGCCTTTCTGCACCAGCAACCTTGACGAACCCAATAAAACCACTTTTAAGCAAATGTCATTCAGGGTATCGGCATCCCATTCCTTTTTGACGGCTTCACTCCAGTTATCCAGTTTCTGGATTTCATCAAATATCAATACCCCTTCTGCTGCGCCCGATTGTTTCAGTTTTAAACGGGCGCTCTCCCATTGGGTGGATATCCAGGAATTCCGGTTCAATAAAACCGCATCGGCTGTAGAAAAATGATAAGGAACTGTCAATTCTTTCATGACCTGGCGTACAACTGTAGTCTTACCCACCTGCCGGGGGCCCATCAATACCTGTATAAACCGGCGGGGTTCCTGTGTTAATCTATTCAACAGCAGTTTCTTGTGATACCTTTCGTAGTCCATTTTACAATTTACTCAATAAACTGAGTAAAATTACTCAATATTCTAAGATGTTGTATCTTCAAACAAGAATTTATCCCCGATTTCAAAAATCTTCCTGCCCCCGATTTAAAACACCACTTTCCGGATACAAGTTTTGGCTCCATCCGTGACTTTTACCATGTACACTCCCCTTACCGTCGATGGGATGGTGAGGACATTCAGGGTTGAACCGGAAAGCCGGGTCCCGGTAATTTTCCGGCCCAGAATATCAAATATTTCCGCTGTGGCCTGTTCGCTTACTGAGCCTTGAATGTTCAGTTTATCGTCGGCTGTCCACAGCCTGACAATCAGCTCATTGGGATCAGCCAGTTGAGGCCGGATACCGGTGGACGGAGAAGCATGTATGAAGAAACGACCGGTACCAGCGGTTTTTTCCGGAAAATTGACGGAGTATGTATCTTTGCCCAGGTCAGTGAACTTGCCAGTAATCCGGTCCTCCAGGAAGAAAGCGCCATTCCCGATGGGCACCACGCCGGCTGAG
>DAIDJX010000379.1 GCA_027451165.1 Prolixibacteraceae bacterium
ATAATGGCTTTTTGTCCGCCTTGCCCGATGAACCGGAGGCAGGCCCTGATTTTCGGCGCCATGGAACCTTCTCCGAAGGCGCCGGCTTCCAGGTATTTTTGGGTGTCGTGAAAATCCAGAAATTCGAGTTTTTCCTGGGTGGGTTTTCCGAAATCCCTGTAAATGAAGGGTACATCGGTTAGGATATACAGTGCTTCAGCTCCGGTTTCAGCTGCCAGAAGGGCCGATGCCATGTCTTTGTCGATAACGGCATCCACTGTTCTGATATTCCGGTCCTCGTCCAGGTAAACCGGTATTCCGCCGCCCCCTGCAGCAATCACAATATTTCCTGCCGAAGCAAGGGATGAAATCACCGTTTTGTTGATGATTCCAATGGGTTCCGGAGAAGGAACCACCCGCTGAAATCTGCCTTCTTTTTTGCCCGAGGGTTTGAATATCCAGTTTTTCCTCTCTGCAAGGATTTTGGCTTCCTCTTCACTATAGCTCCTGCCAATCCGCTTGGCCGGATTACCAAATGCAGGATCGTTGGGATCTACCAGGACCATGGTGACCAGGGTGATCACATTCTTCTCTATTCCATGCTGATTCAGCACATTGCGGAGCATCCGTTCGATCATGTAGCCGATGCCTCCCTGTGAGTCGGCCACACAGATATCGAGGGGCATGGGGGCAATCTGGTACTGACTTTCCCCGGCATCGTTCCTCATCAGGATGTTCCCTACCTGGGGACCATTTCCATGGGTGATCACCAGATCGTATCCTTCCCTGATCAGAAATATCAGGTTTTCAACAGTTTCCATGGCATTCTGTTCCTGCTCTTCAATGGTGCCTTTTTCATTCTCCCGCAAAAGGGCGTTTCCTCCGAGGGCGACAACAGCCAACCTGTTCATAATCTTGAATGTTGAATCTTGAATCTTGAATGGATCTTAATAGAGATCTTATCAAATGGCGCTAATAAAGTAAAATCTGCGATTTCAAACAATCGGTTTTGTCATGGTTTTGGTAAGGGGGGAGTTGACAAAAAGATGCTGATGAAAAAAGCCGTCTCTGTTGGAGACGGCCTTTTCACCTGAAACGGTCAGTTGATTTTCGGTATGAGAACTTTCTTTATGGCAACAGAACTTTGTTGATGGTATGAACAACGCCGTTGGTACCCAGTACATTGACAAGAGCAGCGTTGGAACTTATGTTGGCTACCACTCCTTTTCCGGAGGTAACTGTACCGGAACCGGCGTTGATGTTCAATGATCCGGAAAGTGCAGGAACATTTCCGGTAACCAGGTCACGGGAGAAGACCCTGCCCGTGGCGGTCGTAGGTGCGGAGATGATGTGGTGCTGCAGTACTGCGGTCAAAGTAGGCAGGTCAATGTCATTGACCCCGGTTACGCCCAATGCTTTGTACAATTCATTGAACGCTGCGTCAGTCGGGGCAAACACGGTAAGATTTGCGGTTGAAGATACAGCTGCATTCAGTAGAGCCGGAACCCTGGTGAGCGCTGCAACCAACTGGGTGAATTCTTTTCCGCTTGATGCCGTGGAAAGGGCAGTTGCGATCTGACCAATGGTCTGGGAAGGAGGCAATAAAGTACGGTCGATGACATGCACAACTCCATTGTCGGCCATAATGTCGGTAACTGTAACCTTGGAAGTTCCATTGATAAAGACGCCGTTGGAACCACGGTTACTCAGATAAAAAACACCGCCCAAAGTGGTAATGGCACTGTTTGCAGGAGCGGCAGCTGCCGGAAGCTGTGCCGCCTTGACCTCACTGCCAAGAACATGGTAAGCCAGCACGGCATCAAGGGTGGCACGCGGAGGTAATGAAGTAATTCCCGCAGCAGCGAAAGCATCATTGGTGGGAGCAAATAAAGTCTTCTTCGTGGAATTCAGCAAAGTTTCGAGGATGGAAGGACTTGCAGCGGTAACTGCTGCTACAAGGGTCGAAAAGTTTTTGTTGAAGTATGCAGGTTCAACCACTGTATTGACAAAACGGGCTACTGTGGGCGGAACAAGCACCTGGTCGATGACATGAACCACTCCATTGGATGTTTGAATATCCGCTTTGACCACCTTGGTGGTTCCATTCAGGCGAATACCCCCGGAAGTTGTTACGGCTATCGCTTCAGATCCGGCAGTGGTTACATTGCCTGCCATCAGCTGGGTAGAAAGAACAGCACCAGAGGTGACAACATGATACTGTAAAACAGTCTTAAGCACAGACTCCGGAATATCATTCAGGTTGGTCTGGCCAATCACACCCAATAAAGCAGTAAAGGCATCATTGGTGGGGGCAAACACCGTGAACTGGCTTGTTCCACTCAGTGTAGCAGCCAGATCCGGAAATTTCGACAAAGCCGAAACCAGAATGCTCAGGCTTGGCTCACTTTGAGCAACCTGCACAATGTTCTGGGTTGGCTGCATGATTACGTCGTCTTCTTTTTCACAACCGGTGAAAATCAAAACGCTTGCTAACGCGAAAGCACCTAAGAATAAATTTACTTTTTTCATTTTGTTTGTTTTTAAGTTAAATAAATCTAATACATATCTATAAAATTGCTCGAGCCAAATGGAAATAGAAAACCCAGTTTTACTGGTCTCTAATGAATCCTTATAATCCAGAGCTGCAAAAAT